>CAZJRI010000004.1:0-12352 GCA_964548025.1 uncultured Pseudomonadales bacterium | reverse complement strand
CGCCGGATGGCGCACTCTACTGGTTCTCAAGAATGCTGGATGGAGGCTGCGACCCGCTTTATATAGCCAGAAGAGTTGTGCGAATGGCAAGCGAGGACATTGGCAATGCAGACCCGCGGGCATTGCAGATATGTTTGAACGCGTGGGACGTCCAGGAACGCCTGGGTAGCCCTGAAGGTGAACTCGCCATAGCTCAGGCCCTTGTCTATCTGGCTGTAGCTGCCAAGAGCAATGCGGTTTATTCTGCTTATAGTCTTGCAAGGCAGGATGCTGAACGAGAACCGTCTTATGAGGTCCCCATGCATATTCGTAATGCGCCAACAACGATGATGAAAGATATGGGTTACGGAGACAGCTATCAATATGCTCACGATTTCGATGATGCCTTTGTACCTGGCGAGAGTTATTTGCCCGAAGCACTGGCAGATCGCAGCTATTACCAGCCGGTTAACCGGGGAATGGAAATCCAGATTGCAGAGAAGCTCAAACGGCTTCGAAACCTTGATCTTCAGAGCGAATTTCAACGCTATAAAAAGAGCTATAACAAGAAAAGCAAGGAGTAGATTTTGTTGGAGGTTGTTGCGGTAGCCCTCGGCGGTGCATTTGGTGCCGTTGCAAGATTTTCCCTGGGAAATATGATCAGTGATGCCCTGGGTACGGATTTCCCTTATAGCATCCTGATTGTCAACGTACTGGGTTCATTTCTGATGGGGGTCGGATTTGAACTGTTGGTTGAGAATAATGCTGTACCTGCCATCTGGCGCTCACTTTTACTGGTTGGTTTTCTGGGCGCATTTACCACTTTTTCCACATTTTCATCTCAGGTACTGGGACTGCTTGAAACGGGTAGAATTGCTTACGCATTGATTTATATCCTTTCAAGTGTCTGCCTGAGCGTCCTCGCCGTCGCTGTGGGTATTTTTGTCAGTCGTCAATTAACCAGCTAGCCTGATTCTGGTACCATTGCGGCCCTATTTTATGAGTTGCCATCCAGATAAATGCTTGACCCAAAACTATACAGAACAGATATCGAAGAAATTGCCAGCAAATTGAAACTGAAGTATTTCGACTTGGATATTGCTGCTATTTCCAGCCTTGAGAACGAGAGAAAACTGCTGCAGGTCAAAACGGAATCGTTGCAATCCGAGCGAAACAGTCAATCAAAATCGATTGGTCAGGCAAAATCCAGGGGTGAAGATATCACCCCATTGCTTTCATCGGTATCAGAACTCGGTGACCAGCTTGACGACTTAAAGTCATCACTGGATGAAGTGCAGGGCACACTGCAGGAGATTTTCCTGACGGTGCCGAACATACCGGACGAAGCTGTACCACCCGGGAAATCTGAAGAAGATAACGTCGAAGTGCGCACCTGGGGCGATGTGCCGGAATTCGATTTTGCACCAAAGGATCATGTTGATCTTGCAACAGACGGGACCCGGATGAGTTTCGATACTGCCGCGAAAATTACGGGTTCACGATTCGTCAACCTTAGAGGAGAGCTGGCTGCCCTTCATCGTGCACTCATCCAGTTTATGCTGGACGTGCATATAAATGAACACGGTTACGAAGAGGTCTATGTACCCTATATTGTAAATGCCGAATCCTTACTCGGTACCGGTCAATTACCGAAATTTGAAGAAGAATTGTTCAAATTAACCGATGACCGAAACTTTTACCTCATACCTACGGCTGAGGTCCCTGTGACGAATATCGTACGAGACGAAATTATCGCAGCGTCTGAAATGCCATTGAAATTTGTATGTCATACGCCCTGTTTCAGAAGTGAAGCAGGAAGCTATGGCAAGGACACCCGGGGCATGATCCGACAACATCAGTTTGAGAAAGTAGAGATGGTGCAGATGGTTCGGCCCGAGGATTCAGAGGATGCGCATGAACAGTTAACCTCACATGCAGAAAACATCCTGAAGAAACTCGACTTACCCTACCGAATGGTTACTTTGTGCGGTGGTGATCTTGGATTTGCCTCGGCCAAGACATATGACCTCGAGGTATGGCTCCCAGGGCAAAACAAATACCGTGAAATATCAAGCTGTAGCAATTTTCGGGACTTTCAGGCTCGTCGCATGCAAGCCCGATGGAGGAACCCGGATACGGGAAAACCAGAATTACTGCACACCTTGAACGGTTCAGGATTGGCTGTTGGCAGAACACTGGTTGCAATACTTGAAAACTATCAACTTGCAGATGGATCAGTAAGAATCCCACAGGCGCTCCAGGGGTATCTAAATGGCATGACTCACATCACGTTCTGATCGTGGACTACTTACCACTTTTCTTTAATATTAATAAGGAACGCTGCCTGCTTGTCGGTGGCGGTGAAATCGCAGCCAGAAAAGCTGAACTGCTCATCAATGCCGGTGCAGAGATCAGCGTTATCGCACCGGAAATATGTCAAAGGCTGCAAGACCTGGTAGGGCACCCACCACATATCTGCCATGTTCGAGAATTCCAGCCATCAGATCTGGAACATATTCACCTGGTTGTTTGTGCTACCGACAACCAGTCCCTAAACAAAGAAGTCTCCAATCTTGCCAGGCAACAAAAGTTACCCGTCAATGTTGTCGATGATGTTGATCTGTCCAGCGTGATTTTTCCTTCGATTGTAGACCGCTCTCCGGTGTTGATCGCCGCATCATCCGGCGGCGCATCGCCCGTGCTCAGCAGAAAAATCAGGGAGATGATTGAAACTATCATCCCCTCAGGATTTGGTCGACTGGCCAGCTTCCTGGGTGAAAAGCGACAGGCATTGAAGCAACGCTACCCCGATGTAGATAACAGAAGAAGAGTAACTGAAGCATTTTTATCATCGCCCGGTGAAGAACTAGCAATGCAGGGTAACTACGTTGACGCGAGCCCTTATCTTCTTCCAAAGTCTGTTGAGCAAGATCAGCAGTTAACGGGAGAAGTCTATCTGGTAGGTGCCGGGCCGGGCGACCCGGACCTCTTAACATTGAAGGCCCTGCATCTGATGCAGAAAGCTGACGACATACTCTATGACAATCTTGTTTCTAGAGACATTTTATCGAGAGTTCGTCGCGACGCGCGACTGATCAATGTGGGAAAAGGTGAAGGAAGTGAGTTAACACACCAGGAAAGTATCAATGAACTTCTGATCAGGCTCGCGAAAGAAGGAAGAAGAGTACTGCGACTGAAAGGAGGTGATCCCTTCATTTTTGGACGGGGTGGCGAGGAGGTCGAGAATTTAATCACCGAAGGCATTTCATTTCAGGTTGTCCCTGGGATTACCGCAGCGAACGGATGTGCCGCCTACGCAGGAATCCCGTTGACCCATCGAGACTATTCCCAATCCGTCAGATTTGTAACCGGGCATCCCAGAGACGGCGAGGTTGATCTGGAATGGAGCGAGTTTGTCCATGCAAATCAGACAATTGTGTTTTATATGGGCCTGGCAGGATTGGATAGGATCTGTTCACAATTGATCTCACATGGTCGCGAAGAAAAGACACCTGTCGCGATCATCTCCAAAGGTACGACATCAGAGCAGAAAGTGCTGATAGGCAATCTGGGAACAATCTGCAATATTGTGGAAAGTGAATCCATCGAGAGACCCACTTTGATTATTGTTGGTGAAGTCGTCGCCCTGCATGATTCGTTGACGCCAGCCGGGACCACTCGATCTTAATTAGTTGTATCCAGCAGCAGAGGCGTGCCGACTTTTCTGCCATCTTATATCAGTCGCAATTATTTGGTTTTGGCAAGCCCGCAATTCTCGCAATCGTTTTTGCCGGTTTGCCAGTGAACAACTTCATAAGATAAAGACTATTACCTTTCTCTTTGCCTAGTTGCATTTTAACTGCATTAACCAACACGCGAGTAGCGGGAGATATGTGGTAGTCTCTGTAGTAATTTCTGACGATGTGAATAACGCCCCAGTGCTCTGATGTCAAAGTTATATCGTCCAGTGTGGCTAATTCCGAAGCAACCTCCTCATCCCAGTGGGACAAATTTCGAAGAAAACCCTCGTTGTCGACATCAAGTGGCATAGTGATGCTACCAGTTTTTTTGTTTCGGAAATTCAACACAAATCTCAACAAACCTGTCGTAGGTGATTAGAATAACACTGTTGTCACCCGTGGGTTGATAAGTCTTCTTTTGCAATCCCCGGGCCAGAACATCCGCCTCTATAGCGTAGACACGAAATTTCTCGTCCAATAAAGTCGAAACCCCGGGATGTGTGATCGCATATACACCATCTTCGAGCAAAATGATTGCGTCACCTTCGGCACAAAACTGCGAACAGGTTTGCAGCGAATTGTGCGTATAGGGTGATTTGTTTATCGTATGTAAAATCATTTATGGACAAACCATCGGTTGCTGTTAAATCAAAAGCTCACAATCACGTCATTTTGTTGTAGCAGACTGGCTACTTCCTCATCGCTTAACAACTTCACCGACACAACAAAATCGTCGGCAGCAATACCTCTTTCTTCAAGGTGCGACTGAGCGCAGAAAATGTCCTTTACGCCATAGTCCTGCAATGCTTTATAGGTCACAGAATAATCCTTGCTACGCAGGGAATCAGTCTGCTGATTAGCCAAGACCTGGTATACGCCATCTTCAAGCAGCAGAACGCTGCATTCAGCGAATGCAGATCCCATCAGAATTGCGTCCAGTCCTTCCTGACCCGTTATCGAACCATGCGGTGCTTTGCTCTGAATAAATAGAAATTTTTTCATGCGCTGAACGTTATAAGACGATCTGATTCCAAAGCAGCATCAATGAGCTGACCTAATCCGGCAACCGTAAATTCATCGCCGAGAGAGTGCCCGGGTTTTTCATAACGAACGGCTTCATCCTCGTCCAGCATTCCACGACGCAGAGCCGAAGCAATACAGACGACCAGTTCAATGCTGTGCGTACTGGCTAATGTCTGCCATTCCTTGTGAAGGTCTACCTCATCCTGAGGCGCGCTAATCAGCGAATTGCCTGTATAAACACCGTCATGGTAGAAGAATACACGGTATAGCTCATGATCGGCGTCGATGACTGCTGCTGCGAAATGAAGTGCAGATAGCGCAGCTTGAGAGGAATAGGGAGCACCGAAGACGGCGATGGAGAATTTCATTATTGGGCACGAATGTGGGCAAATGAATTGGCAAAAAAAAAGCCCTGGCACCTTATCTACGCCAGGGCTTCATTCCAGGTCCGGGATTAGTCGTCGCCACCAAATGCACCCAGAAGATGCAGTAGTGCAACAAACAGGTTGTAGATGTCCAGATACAGGCCGACTGTCGCCATAATATAGTTCGTTTCACCGCCGTGAAGAATTTTGCTTGTGTCATAGAGAATAAATCCTGACATCAGCATAACCACAGCGGCTGAAATCGCGAGGTGCAACCCGGATACATAAAATCCAAAAAACGATCCTACCCACATAAGTAGCATTGATCCGATAACGACCCACAAACCCGTCATTAGAAAGCCGCTCATATAGGAGAAGTCTTTCTGACTAACCAGGGTATATCCTGACAATGACAGGAAGATCATGCCGGTCATGCTGGCAGCAGTGACTACTGTCTGTGTGCCAGATGCTGAGGCCATGTAGAAATTAAGAATGGGACCCAACGAGAACCCCAGAATTCCTGTAAACGCGAAGACGAGAACAATACCCCAGACGCTATTGCGCATTTTGTTGATCGCAAAAATAAGCGCGAATGAGACGAGCAATGGAATAATCCCCATATAGGGTGCATCAATCGCCATTGCCAAACCCGCCATTGCTGCGCTGAACAGCAACGTCATGGAAAGGAGCATATACGTATTGCGTAGTACTTTGTGAGTTGGTGCAACTGTCGAACGGCGATCAGTTACAAACTGTGCATCTGCCATTTTTATCTCCGAAATAGGCTATCTATATCAAAATTGTACGGCTATATGCCCTAAAAGCAAGCCGATAGGCCATAAGCCCCATTGATAAACAGGGTTGGGGATTATAGATATTAAGTTAGACAGGGGCTAGGGTTAAAAATTCAATCGCAAATTCCCTTTCCAGTTTTCCTGAGATAGCGCATTATCCGCCCAGAGGATGCAGACCATGATAAAGAAGATAACAGTCTTACTACTGATTTTACCCGTGTTCGCCCATGGGCAGGAGACCTTCATCAGCGCTGCACAAGTCGTAGGATACGGGATCTTTACCGCGAAACATCAAACCCGACAGAAAGGATTTACAGACAATTCACCCGCTGCAGACTCCGTCGAAGGGGTCAGATTTGTAGATATGACCAACAAGATTCCTTCGATACTCAAGACGGGATTTGGCATTGAATACGTTATTAATTCAACCCCCAAGGGACGACCCATACTGGTTACCAGTGTGATCAAATTCCCGGGTCCAGGGCTGGTGACCCCCAAAGGCAAAGTTTATAAAGAATCCAGAGAACACGCCCAGGTGAAGATCGGAGAACCAACATTTTATGGTTATGCCTTTGATGAAGCCTGGGAGATGGTACCGGGGGAGTGGACATTCGAAATCTGGCATAAAAAAGCCAGACTGGTAAAGAAGCGATTCACCGTACTTCCAGCCAAGAGTGATTAATAAAAAAGGGCACAGTCAGTGCCCTTTTTTAGTGACAATTCTTATTACTACTCAAATTCAGATCCAAATTCAAATTCGCCTTCCGGCTCAAACTCTTCTTCTGGTTCCGTCTCGAATTCGTCACACTCTTCAAAAGGAAATTCAATGACATTGTCAAACTGATCGACGAAAACAAAGCCATCATTTTCCTCGCTCATTCGGCACACGACTGCCGGTTCGGGTTCCCAATCACAGAAAGATATATCATCAGCCGGAAAGTCCTCCAGATGAAATAGAAGGTGTGCTTCTGCATCTTCATTTGAGACCAGCAGGTACTCGGGTGCGCCTGTTGGTTCAACGTGACAAATTCCAATTAGTGGATCCACATCCGGCGACCCTGAATCACCTGTATCACCCGTATCACCTGAATCACCTGAACTGCCGGGTTTTTCAGATTTCCCAGATTTTTTTGACTTCTTGGATTTTTTAGACTTTTTGGACTTTTTGGATTTATCCGACTTATGGGACTTATGAGACTTGTTAGAGTGCTTTGATGATTTATCCGATTTGTGACTGTGTTTGCCACTCTTGGCCGACTTACCTGCATAGGCGTCTTCCTGGATGAAAACACCGACACTAAGAATCAGACCGACAACAACCAACAGTTTTACCAGGTTATTTACTAGCTTTGACATGCTTCTTTCCTCTTTGATCTGACCAAATTCTACTTCCAATCAAATTGCTATTTGTATGGGAAATGTATAAATGGTTCCGTTTCCGATGAAGAGACAAATACACCGATAGAAAGTCGATTTACCCGATGAACTGTCATGCACAGCAGATAGAGAAAGAGATTTGCTGATCCCATGATTACGGTATGATCTATTCGGCGAAGTTGCTATCAGCAAAAGGTTGATATTTTCCTTGATTGGGTGACTGCGACTGCCAGGTTGATCAACCAGGTTTTGCAATTGACAGAAACCCGTTCCAGATTCTTATTCGAAACGCATGGGCAGTACTGAACTGCGCCATTTTGGTATCGTTCGTCAGTTTCAATTATCCGGTACCTCCCTTATGATGATCATATCGGTGATCAAGGGAGACAGTCGTGGAATACGAAACCATCATTTATGAAACAGACGAGAATGTTGCTGTAGTGACTTTAAACAGGCCGGAGAAATTGAACGCGCTGAACGCGGCGATGCGTGATGAGTTAAATGCCGTTAGCGCACGTATTTTAGAAGATGACGAAATCAGGGCTGTCGTATTTACAGGATCGGGACGTGGATTCTGCTCGGGCGCAGATCTCACTGGCCCGGCACCTCAATCAGACGGCACGCCTCCACAAAATACCCGTCTGGATGAGATGGGTTGGGTTGGTCGTCTTGCCACATCAATCTATAAAATTGGGAAACCGAGTATTGCTGCGATGAACGGGGTTGCGGCAGGCGCCGGTATGAGCGTATCACTGGCTTGTGATATGAGAGTTGGCCATAGTGGCTCGCGTTTTCGTACAGTATTTGCAGAAAGGGGGCTGTCACCTGATACAGGTATGTCATATTTCCTGCCTCGCATTATCGGCTATGGTCGAGCGGCTGATCTCATATTTACTAGCAGGGACGTCGATGGAGATGAAGCCTATAGACTTGGGCTACTTGACCGCCTGGTTGATCAAGATGAAATAGTGTCAACAGCGGTCGAAATCGGCAAGAAAATCAGTTCATTGCCACCGATGGCTATCAGGTCAGGCAAGCGAGTACTGCAGCAGAATATGTCAAGAGATTTTCATGAGGCGCTGCGTAACGAAACACTCGGACTGCAGTTCGCTACAAGATCGCCCCACGACGCGGCAGAACAACGAAAGTCCTTTCTTGAGAAACGCAAGCCAAACTTCACTGGCACCTGAGATCAGCGGCTACTCAAACGAGCGTCCACGGTTGATCAGCTTTTGATTAGTGAACCGGTCTGGAATCGGCCACTACAGAAACTCGCTCGCCGTAACGATTGTGTGGATAATAATCCCAGATTGCGTGATGCTGCGTACACCTGTTATCCCAGAGCGTTAATGTATTTGGCTGCCACTCCACCCTGCACGTTAGTTTTGGTGTTTCTGCGATATACTTGTACAACATATCTAATATGGCGCGACTCTCCCAGGCCCGCATCCCTTTAATATGCGAAGTGAATCCGGAATTCACATATAGTAGTTTTCTACCGGTTTCCGGGTGGGTCGCCACGACAGGGTGTTCATGGCGCGGATAACCGCCTTCCGGTGGCGTTGACTTATATGAGCCGACATAAGGAATCGCCCCATCGTGGATTGCGGTAAGTCCTTCTAACATTTCCTTTATTGGATCTGAGAGCATTTCATAGGCGAGATACATATCTGCGTATAACGTATCACCACCACCAACCTCAGGTACTTCAGTCACATATAAGAGAGAAGCCATCGGGGGATACTCGTCACAGGTGACATCAGTATGCCAGCCATCACCTGCGGTATAAGCAGATTTTGCGGTCGTTTTTACTGTCAGGATTTCGGGATCGCCCGTGCTGTTGAAATTCATGGGGTGAACATGCAGTTGACCAAGCCTGCGTCCCAGTTCCTTATGCTGCTCCCGATCCAGATGTTGATCCCTGAAAACCAGGACCATATTGTCAAGATAGGCCTGATAAACAGCCCTGAAATCTTCGTTATTCAGTGGTTGGGAAAGATCGACGCCGGAAATTTCTGCGCCTATATGCGGGGTTAGTTGTTTCACTTCGATACTCATCAGTTTCCTCCTTTACTCTCCATACTTATTCTGACACGAATTGCCGTACTTCAAAAATCGTATTGAACTGGCCTGCTGTTGCGGTGAAGCCTGAAATCTAGGATGCTACTTAAAACTCAACCGGATATTTTAAGATGACTGAAATCAATACCGTGCTTGGACAAGTAGATTCAAAAGATCTGGGCTTTACGCTTATGCATGAGCATGTAATGGTCAGTGCCAGCGGTCTGTACGAGAGCTACCCCGATCTACTAGGGACTGAAAGAGAAGAAAGAGCGATTCAGTGCCTCAAGAATGCAAAGGCAGAAGGCATTGATTCAATCGTTGATGCAACTACATTTGATCTTGGTCGGAATGCAGAATTGCTGGTCAAAGTGTCAAAAGAATCCGGTGTCAATATCGTCAACGTCACGGGATGGTGGCTCGATGTGCCGAGATTCCTGTGGGGTGTATCAGCGAATCAGATGGCGCGGGAATTCATACGTGATATTGAAGAAGGATTTCGGGGAACAGACATTAAAGCCGGCATATTAAAGTGCGCTGCAGATTTCGAGGGTGTAACCGAGCCGCTCGAGGTGATGGCCCGGGGGGTTGCCAGAGCGCATGTTGAAACGGGTCTGCCCATAATGGTGCATTCATATCCAACTGGCCATGTGGCTCGCCAGCAGATCAAGATTTTCAAGGAAGAGGGTGTTGATCTAACACGGGTTAAGATTGATCACTCGAATGATACGACAGACATTGAATATCTGAAGTGGATACTCGATCAGGGTTGTTATCTTGGGCTCGATAGATACCCGGGTCGCCTGGTCAGCCCTCATATGAGAACAGTGACATTGAAGAACCTGATAGACGAAGGATATGCAGACAGATTGTGCCCCTCGCATGACTGCATTTGCCTGGCTGTAATGAAAGAAAATTCCGACGGCTCCATGCCAGAGGAACATGAATTTACACGTCACAATGTTGATCAGTATCTTTATATAAAACGTCACGTTATACCCGATCTGTTAGAAATGGGTGTCAATGAGGCGACGATACAGAAACTCTTCGTCGACAATCCGGGACGGTTCTTCACGGGCTAGGGAACCTGCCCCTGCTTCTGTCACTCAATCTGGACCGGGGTTAGGCTGAAGTGGTTATAGAGGCCTGTATTAATCCCCGGTTCACGTTATTGGTCGGCTCAAGCTGCCACTGTCTGCGTGTAAAAAGTAGTTTGTCTGCACTGGTTTTCAGCGTATTCGTATTTACGGTATCATGGCCTGCCGTTGTAAAAACCAAATTGAGTGAGGGATATTATGAGTCGTGATCAAGGGGTAGTCCGGGGCATACTGGATACAGTCAAGTCAGAGGGACGTTCATCACTTTCTGCTGAAGAGTCGCGAGCACTATGCAAGGCTTATGAAATCCCCACACCGGAGCAGGGAATCGCAACATCTGCTGAGGAGGCATCATCACTATCAGATGCAATGGGATACCCGGTTGTCTTAAAGATAGAATCACCCGATATTCTCCACAAAACTGATGCCGGTGGGGTGCTTACAGATCTAACGACTTCTAGTCAGGTGCAAGAAGCTTTCGAGAGTATTATGCAGAGCGCCAAAGCCTATGACGGGAACGCTTCCATCACCGGCGTTCAGGTACAACAAATGTTAGCCTCGGCGACCGAGGTTATTGTCGGGGCGGTAACCGACCCGACGTTCGGCAAACTAACTGCATTTGGTCTCGGAGGGACCCTCGTAGAAGTACTTGGGGATATGACGTTCCGTCTGGCACCGACTGCAGCAGACCAGGCGTCGTCCATGCTCGATGACATTGCAGGCGCAGAGGTACTCTCTGGTGTTCGGGGAGCCGCGCCGGTTGATCGTTCGGCACTTGCTTCTATCATCGAAAATGTTGGCGCGCTGATTGATGATTTCCCGGAGATCGACGAGTTGGACCTGAACCCTGTCATGGCTTCAAGTGAAGGTGCAACCGCGGTTGACGTCCGAATTCTGACAGATTTTGAACCCAAACCCGCTCGATTCAGACCATCGCACGAGCAAATTCTTCAGGATATGCAGCGCGTCATGCAACCGAACGGCGTCGCAGTAATTGGCGCATCGGCGGAAGACGGCAAGATAGGTAATTCAGTCATGAAAAACCTGATTGACGGTGGCTATGAGGGCGAGATCTATCCCATTCATCCAAAGGCTGATGAGATACTCGGACGCAAGTGTCATGCGAGTGTCACTGAGGTAAGCGGCAATATTGATATCGCGATCTTCTGTATCCCGGCACGATTCGTCGCCAGCGTTCTGGCGGAAGTCGGCCAAAAAGGAATAGCTGGTGCCATTTTAATCCCCTCGGGCTTTGCAGAAGTCGGTGAACATGAATTGCAGGATGAAGTTGTGCAGGCAGCAAGGGATAACAATGTCCGCCTTATGGGGCCGAATATCTATGGATTTTACTATACCCACAAGAACCTCTGCGCCACTTTCTGTACGCCTTATGACGAGAAGGGTCCCGTGGCGTTATCGTCACAAAGCGGCGGTGTGGGCATGGCAATCATTGGATTTTCACGATCCGCAAAGATGGGGGTTTCAGCTATTGTCGGACTCGGAAACAAGTCCGACATAGACGAGGATGATCTTCTTATTTACTTCGAACAGGATCCAAATACTGAAGTGATCGCCATGCACGTGGAGGATTTGAAAGATGGTCAGGCCTTTGCCGAGGTTGCCTCCCGTGTATCCAAAAAGAAACCAGTTGTTGTACTAAAGGCGGGCCGGACCAGTATTGGGGCAAAGGCGGCCAACTCTCATACGGGTGCCTTAGCTGGTGACGATCGAGTCTACGATGCAATTTTGAAGCAGTCAGGCGTAATCCGGGCGCAAAGCCTCAACGATATGCTGGAGTTTGCCCGGGGACTTTCAGTTCTACCAACTCCGAAAGGTGAGAACATCCTCATACTGACAGGTGCAGGTGGATCAGGCGTACTGCTTTCAGATGCTTGTGTCGACAATGACCTGACCCT
>CAZJRI010000003.1:46749-87354 GCA_964548025.1 uncultured Pseudomonadales bacterium | reverse complement strand
ACTACAGGCTCCTGAGTAAGCGAAGGGAGTCGCCATTGCGACCACAGGCGTGCTCAGGAAATAAGCTACCTATCTACCCAATGCGGCTTTCGACTCGACAAGATTCAAGTAATCACTATGCCAGCCTTGACTGGTTTCTAGTTATACAACGTACTGGCAGATCCTCGTCGGTCATCCAGTTTTTATTTATGAATCTCTCCGAAGTATTGAATAATGGACAGGCGTTCAATGAGTGATATGAGGGTACATGACAGTCCGGATTTTCTATGCTCTACTCGATATTCGTTGAGAGTCGGAGGATCAATGAAAATAATCATCTCGGGAACGATTGATATCGATCCCAGTCAGATTGAAGCGGCCATAAAAGCCGCGAAACCGTTGATTGTTGGAGCCCTGACCCAGGAAGGCTGCCTTGATTACGACTGGTGTCCTGATCCAATGACGGCAGGTCGAATTCGTGTTTTTGAACGATGGTCGGATGAAGAGTCGCTCAATCATCATTTTAACAATCACTGGTATACGGATATGAGAGATCTGTTTGCAGATTTCGGTTTTCGGGGTGCGGATGTATTGAAGTACGAGATTGCGCTGGCTGAACCGGTTTACGATGATACCGGTACCCCGAGGGCGGATTTCTTTACTGCCAGATAGCAAATTAATAACAATAAGGAGAATCAATATGTCCAACCCGGTAGAGGATGAGTTGGCAATCAGACACCTGGTAGCGGCTTATTCAGATGGTGTTAACAGAAATGACAGGGAGCTATGGGCATCCACCTGGACCGAAGATTGTCATTGGTCCCTGCCTGGGGCTGGTACATTCAAAGGTAAGGAAGAAGCTCTTGGGTTTTTTGATAATGCATTGAGTAGCACAGATTTTGTTGTTCAGCTTCTCTATCAGGGGACGATTGAAGTTGATGGAAATAAGGCCTCGGGACGCTGGTATCTGTGCGAGCATTTGAGGTTTAAGGGCCAGGCAAACGGCATGTTCAATATCGCCTCGTATAAAGACGGATACGTCAAGGAAAATAACAAGTGGCTGATTGCCAGTCGCGACTATCACGTGTTGTATAACGATGAAGGTAAGGGGGATATGAGCGGGATGGTGATTCCCTTCCCAGCCGGGACTGCATAGGTGACAGCCTGCAACTGCCCAAATCCGATGTCATATGACATATATTCTCCCATGGGATCGGATAACAACGTAATAGCGGTGAAATCCAATGCGTTCACCCCGGGGGTGGAAATACGCAGCAGAATAGTGGCACTATTTGTATCTAACTTTTGTATCTAACTTTTGTATCTAAATAGGGTACATAAAAATCATACATTGGTGCAGTCGGCTTCAAGGTGTGGCCGGTAAGAAAGTTCAAAAGGAGCGTCCATGTACGGACAACAATCGTTACCCATTAGAGAAGAAGTGGAAACCTGTCACCAGGCAGGAATGAATATATTCATTGAAACCGGCACCTGGCTGAAGGCGAATGAGCGATTTGCGGTGCTGCAGGAAGTGCGGAACGCAGCGAGTTGTAAACTGTGTGCTGAAAGAAAACAAGCGCTGTCCCCCTATGCAGTTGAAGGTGAACACGATTCTCTGGGTGAACTGCCAGAGAATTTTGTCGAGGTCATTCACAGGATCAAGACCGACTCCGGGCGATTAACAAAACGCTGGTTTGATACCGTTATTTCGGAAGGACTGTCAGAAGAGACTTATATTGAGCTAGTTGGTCTGGTTGCCACATCAGTCATTCTCGATACGTACGCAACAGGAATTGGTGATGAACTGAAAGCGGCTGAAAAAAGCAAGATAGAAGACAGAGAACCAATACGTAAGAAGAATCCGGGCGTTGTTGAAGATGGCGCATGGGTTCCCTTGCTTGATGTGCCTCCAGGTGGCGACGTTGCCGGACTTCCTGCTGCGCCAAATATTGCGCGTGCCATGGGGCTGGTTCCACTGGCGATTGAGCAGTTTTTTGGTGTCATGCGGTGTCACTACAATTTGACCGATCTGAGTTTCGACATTGATCGGACCCAGGTTGAACTCATAGCAGCCAGAGTATCTTCCTATAATGATTGTTTCTACTGAACTTCCTCACACACCATGCTGCTTCGTGAAAGCGGTAAGAGAGCTGATCGGATCCTGGATCTCAATGTCGTCACAGGTGCCAAAGGTGAAGTCGGTGTAAAACATGAGTCAGAATTATTAGCGGTATCCGAGGCTGTTTTTAAAGGAGACAGGCAGGAGTTAGCCCGGATTCGCGATCTGGTTGAACCTGTTATTGGTGCACAGGCACTTGCTGATGCCATCGGTGTTGCTTCTGCATTTAATGGTATCACCAAGATAGCCAATGCAACCGGCTTGCCGCTAGATGATACGACAGTAGGTAAAACAGTAGAGATGAGGAAGGAAACCGGTATCGATGATTACACCGAACAACACAAGGTAGCCTTGTTCGAGTGACGTCACTGATCGAGGGGTTTGTAGTCGCTATCGGTTCATTTGTTCTTGTTCTTTAGGCAGTCAGAATTGACAAAGTTGTTTCGGGCACCACTAAACGTGATAATGCAGCGAACAGCAGGATTTTATTGTTTTGTCTCGTAGTATCGCAATTGTTATCGATCCCTGGGATTATCCCTTTAATGGAGGCGTGGTCTCTACGCGCAGATTTGTGCAGGCGCTCGAAAAAAAATATTCATTCAAGTTGCTGGCAACGCCGGATGAGGAGCGTCAGTCCGATCAAAGGATGGTGCAGTTTAAGAGAGTCTCAATACCCGGCATCAACTCGATTCTGAACGAGATGAGAGTACCTCTGGCTATTCCCGACAGGAACCTGCTGAATGAAGCCATGAAGGATTGTGGTTTATTGCATGTTCAGTTCCCTTTCTTTCTGGGCTTTAGTGCAATTTCGGCTGCGCGAAGAAATAATGTACCCGTATTGTGTTCATTCCATGTGCAACCAGAGAATCTTCTATACAATCTTGGTATTCGATCCAGATTGCTCACATTCCTTTTGTATAAACTCTTCGTTAGTGCTTTTTATAATCGCGCTGATCTCGTTGTCGCACCGTCCGAATTTGCGGCTGAAGCGTTGCTTGCCCATGGATTGAAGAGACCCGTCAGGGTCATCTCAAACGGCGTACCGGAGAGATTTCTCATTGCCAGTCATAAAAAGCTGAATAATCAGGAAAGAATTGAAATCTTGTCTGTGGGCAGATTGGCGAGAGAAAAACAGCAAAGTGTTATCCTGCATGCGGTTGCGAAGTCTGAGTATAGAGAGTCTATTAATCTAACCCTGGTTGGCAGTGGTCCGGTGAAAGGTGAGTTGGAAAAACTAGCCAGATCGATTGATCTCAAGGTCTGCATTGACTCCGTAAGTGATGAATCGTTAATGAATTTGTATGCGAGCGCTGATTTGTTCATTCATGCAGGCGAGATTGAACTTGAAGGGATGTCAGTGGTAGAAGCGATGGCTGCAACCAATACAGTCCTGGTATCGGATTCCGCAGATAGTGCAACTGCGAGGCTCGTGAACAATGAGAAAGCTTTGTTCCGAAACCGGGATGCAGATGATCTTGCCCGGAAGATCGATTACTGGATTTCGCACCCCGAAGAGCGGGTTGCAGAGGCAGTAAAAAACCATACCTGGGCAAGCAAGAGAACGCATAGTCTATCGGTAGAGGCTATGGCTTCAGTCTATGAAGAACTACTGGCGTCTGAATCACTTGAAGTGAGTGGTAAGACCCAGTTTGAGTGAACTATGATTGGTTTGATGAGCCGTTGGGTCAGATTTGTTGACCTGTATGCTCGCCAGGTACTCTTATTGCTGATTCTGCTGACGATTGCCGCAGGATATTATTCATATCGCTATTCCCGTATTAACTCCGATGTGAGCACCCTTATTAAACCGTCTGCAGAACTGCAGTGGCATAGGGACAATGAATACTACAAAAAGGCATTTCCCGATCTGCAACAGACTGCAGTCGTGGTGGTTTCAGGATCTGAAAATGTCGCCGTCGAAGATGTTGCAAAGCACTTGGTGCGCGAATTTCAGCAACTAGCAGAATTCCCTTTTGTTTTTGCACCGGCAATCGGAGACTTTCTGAATTCAAGAAAACTCTACTTTCTGGACGAGTCTACTTTGGATCAGTGGATTACCGCGGCAGAATACAACTATGGCCCCCTTTTGAGACTGGCAGACAGTGCAGGTATGACCAATGCCGTTTTTACTTTTGCCGATCAGGTTGCAAGTATACGAGGTCTGCCTATCCCGTCGACTCTGGCATCAATAGCGGAGACATTTGATCCGAAGAATGAGAGTAGGGAGATTGATCTTAAAGCGTACCCGCGACTCATTGATGAATCAGTCGAAAAACACTATCAGTTGATTGTCCTGAAAGTGCATCAGGAGCATGACAGGAGCCTGCCCCATGCGTTAATAGTCGAGAAGATAAACTCGGTAATTGACTCTATACCTGTGAAAGAAGGCGTATCGGTTCGGGTGACAGGGGAGGTAGTTCTTGCCAATGATGAACTCAATGCCGGACTCAAAGGGATAGGTATTGCCGGTGGGCTTTCGTTTGTCTTGCTGGGGATAATCCTCGGTGTGGGCATTAGATCCTGGCGCATAATCAGCGTGATCTTCACCATGCTGCTGATGGGTGTCGTGCTGACGATGGCTTTCGCTACGCTGGCAATTGGCGGTTACAATGTGCTGTCGTTAATTTTTGTGGTCATGTTCTTTGGGTTGGGTGTGGACTTTGCAGTCCACTTTGCACTTCGGGTCAGGGAAGCGGCCGCGGCTACAGGTCCTGAAGATGCGAGTATAGTAGCCGCAAGAGACATTGGTCCGGCTCTTGCGCTCTGCATGTTGACGACAATGATTGCGTTTCTGTCCTTCTCTCCTACTGCCTACAGAGGTCTTGCAGAACTTGGCGTGATTTCAGCAGGTGGGATGGTGGTGGCGTTTACACTAACACTAACACTGCTGCCTGCGATGTTTTCTCTGCTGGGTATCTCAAGCAAAGAAATGCCGAAGATGGTGTTTAACAGATTGATCAGCATCGATCTGAAGATAAATCCATCGATCATTCTGGTTACGGTAGTTGGTCTCTCTCTTATCGCCTTTAATTTTGCCCGGGATATAAAATTTGACTACAGCGTGCTGGCGATGCGGGATGCGAGTACAGAAGGTATGACGACGTTGCTCGATTTACAGAGAGACAAAATTTCAACTGATTATAGTATTTCAGTTTTGGCGAAAGACCCGGAATCAGCAGAAATACTCAAGGAAGCGCTCAAAGAGTTGTCAGTTGTGGGTGAAGTGAGTACGCCTCATGATTTCATCCCCGAAGCACAAGCGCAGAAAAAAGAAAAGCTTGAAGCCCTGCTGGAACTCTACCATAACATTGAAGAGATACTACCGGCTGAATCAACCGAAGGATTGTCGGACGCATTGCAGTACATGGACGAGAGTATTACCCAGGTTAGAGACAGCGATAAACACCTTGTTGATTTCCTTCGGAGCGGACTCACCGATATTGTCGATGACGAAGAGACTCTGACAAGATTGAATCTGCAACTGTTTGAACAACTGAATATTGAACTGAAATCACTCAAGAAAATGCTGGCAGCGAGCCCCTTTACCATCGATGCTGTACCAGCAGATCTACGAAAGAGCATGATAACGTCTGCAGGCGAGCACCTGCTTACGGTTCACCCGGCCAAACCCCTGACAAGTCGTCAGAAGACTGAGGAATTCATCGATGAGGTCAGCAGTGTCGCACCCAATATTGCAGGTCGCTCAGTTGTTGAATGGGGTATCGGCGGGGTCGTTGTCGAATCTTTCATATTTGCGGGCACGGGGTCTCTGATCGCAATTTTCTTGTTGTTACTCGTCTACTTTCGCAACTTTGTATTACCCCTGTTTGTCTTTGTTCCTATTTTCCTGTCTATCCTTTTTACATTCGCGATCTGCCAATTAACAGGTATCAGCCTTAACATGGCTAATATTCTGGTCGTACCTCTCATTATTGGCCTGGGAGTTGATACGGGTATTCATGTCGTGCATCGATATACCCATTCGAATAGCGTTGAAAGTCTCTACACATCGAGCACAGCAAGAGCAGTACTCATCAGCGCCCTCACGACAATCGGCACTTTCTTTTCGTTATCGTTTAGCCCGCACAAGGGTGCTGCCTCGGTGGGGTTGTTGCTGACGATCGCGATATCGTTGTTGATTCTGGCTACTTTCGTCGTGCTGCCTGCTTTGTTGCGAGTGTCTAGAATTGGCAACAAAGCTGACTCGATTAGCTGAACGCAAGGTTTGATGATTCCCTACCAGGCCTGTACTCCTTGTGTATTGGTATACAGCGAGTAAAGCGACTGGCTGCCCGCCATGAATAGCCGATTCCGTTTGGCTCCGCCGAAACACAAATTGGCGCATATCTCGGGCAGCTCAATCTGACCGATTTTTGTGCCGTCCGGTGCAAATATATGAACGCCGTCATAGCCGTCACCAGCCCAACCGGCGCTGGACCAGACATTGCCATGTACATCAACGCGAATCCCATCAGCCACCGCTGGTGCCATCTCGCAAAAAGTGCGTAAATTCTTTAGTTTCTTGCCGCTTACGACGTCAAATACCAGAATATTCGGCGGGTGTCCGGGCTTGTGGGACAGGCCGGTATCAGCGATGTAGAGTTTTTTGTAATCGGGTGAAAATGCAATTCCGTTTGGTTTTTCTACTTGTGCGACAGCAGTCAGCTTCTTTGTCTTTGGGTCAAGCCTGTAGACACTGGCGGGTAGCTCGTGGGGTTCAGGGGTTCCCTCGTACAGGGAAGAAGTGCCATAACCCGGATCTGTGAACCAGATATGTCCGTCCGGGTGCGCAACAGCATCATTGGTACCATTCAGGGGTTTGCCCTTGTACTCATCAGCCAGTACCGTGATTGATCCATCGTATTCAGTCCGGGTCAGTTGGCGGCGTTCACAGGTGATAAGACGACCCTGCAAATCACGGGTATTGCCATTGCTGAAATTGGAGTCAGAACGAAATACGCTGACATTGCCGGTTTCTTCCGTCCACCGCATAATCCGATTGTTGGGGATGTCACTCCAGAGCAGGTATCGACCATCGCCAAACCAGACAGGCCCTTCAGCCCACCGGCAACCTGTATAGAGTCTTTCAACGGCGGCACTACCGGCAATCAATTCTGCGAATCGAGGGTCTAGCACCTTAACACTGGGGTCAGGATAACGAACCGGTGTTTGGGCCATTGCTGAAGATGCGGCCATCAGCCCGGTCAACTGGATAAAAGAACGTCTGTCCATCGGTTTCTCCTCTTAGTGGATGTGTTTGTTGTTTGTTACCTGAAAAAAAGATCAGCAGAAGCAGCAAACACTGTAAACAGCGATTGAGTTCTTGACAACAGTTCTCCTTCGTACCATTTCGAGGCTACTAGTTCTTTACTGAAATTTAATGATGATTACTCCGTAGAAAATAGTGCTTGTCCATATGAAATCTAGAGACGCGGTCTGAGAGTCGGAACAGCAAATCGATTAAGTCAGTGGGTATTTACCCGTGCTCAGGATATAAAGCCCCTATCTGCCGAACGCGGGTCAAACTCGACAAGCATGACAAAATGCCAATCTACGAGAGGTATCTGTATTCAAGTTGCATAGTGAACATGGCCTTAGCCAAGGGAAAATATTCTTTGAAGCCATTGGAAACTGCCAACGACACAGACATAATCTCAGGCAAACCGATACAGATTTAATTAAGGATGAACATCGATGAAAACATCAATATCCGTTGGCAGTGCGTACTATAACGGCGAGGACTGGGATGACCTTGTCGACTATACCGTCGAAGCAGAGAAAATGGGCGTAGACCAGGTCTGGTCGGCGGAGGCATGGGGGATGGATGCAATCGTGCCGCTGGCGTATCTAGCCGCCAGAACCGAGAAAATTAAGCTTGGCACGGGCATCATGCAGATATCATCCCGCGTACCCTCGATGACCATGATGACTTCACAGGCAATGTCTACGGTGTCCAACGACAGGTTCATCCTCGGACTCGGTGTCAGTGGACCTCAGGTTGTTGAAGGCCTGCACGGTGCCAGTTTCGCCCATCCACTCGGTCGACTGCGTGAATATATCGAGATTATTCGTCTTGGTCTGAGCGGCGAAAGGGTTCAGTACAAAGGCAGACATTATGAACTTCCACGCCCTGGCGGAGAAGGAAAGCCCATTCGAATGTCGCAACCACCTAAACCAAATCTGCCGATTTACCTCGCAACCCTTGGGCCAAAATCACTTGAGATGACCGGGGAATTGGCAGATGGCTGGCTGGGTACTTCCTTTATCCCGGAAGCAGCAAGAGTATTCCTTGATCCTATTGAAAAAGGTGCTGAAAAGGCTGGAAGGAAGCTGTCCGATATTGATGTTCAGATTGGAATGAGTTTTGAGATTGGCGATAACGTTGAACAGATGATTGAAGAACGCAAACCAGGTATGGCCTTCCAACTGGGAGGGATGGGTTCGGCGAAAACCAACTTTTATAATGATGCATATAGGCGTTCAGGATATGCTGACGCTGCCATAGAGGTGCAGAAACTCTGGGTGGAAGGTAAGAAGACTGAAGCAATCAATCGAGTGCCCGATGAGATGATCTTGAAAACTTCTCTGATTGGTACAGAGGACATGATCAGGGAAAGACTCAGACTCTATCGGGACGCCGGTGTAACCGGTATACGCCTTGGGACTGGTGGCAAAACCTGGAAAGACCGTATTAAAACACTCGAGCAGAGCCTTGATGTGGTTAATTCTGAAGTTGCCTCCTGGAGCTGATAACAACCAACGGCGCTTGAGCAGGTACAAATAAACACTCGCTTTAAGGCGCACTCCGGAATATAAATGGATGTATAAACACTTTCTATACCTTTTGGCTGGTTCTGTAGTTACCGCATGTCTTAATGTGAATTCAGTAAAAGCAGACTCGATTGAAGTCGCTGACAGATACAGAATCGAAGCGGGTCAATTACTCACCAAAAGGCAGGTTAAGTCGGCATTGAGTTATATAGTCGAGTTGGAACCGCGCTCTCAGAAAGATCTCATTGAACTGACCGAGATCCCGGCGCCTCCTTTCGCTGAGGGAGATCGAGCAATTCGATTTTCTGAAATGTTGCGGGAGGCCGGGTTGAACCAGGTAAAGATCGACGAAGTTGGTAATGTTATAGGCCGCAGACCGGGTAATCAGGGGAACAGGGTCGTCGCGTATAGTGCTCACCTGGATACCGTATTCCCAGAGGGTACAGATGTCACAGTGAAGATCAGGGATGGGAGAATGTATGCACCCGGCATTGGCGACAATACACGCGGGCTGGTACAGGTGCTCACCGTGTTGCGCGCCATTCAGTATGCAGACATTCGAACTGAAGCGGATATTCTGTTTATAGGCAATGTCGGTGAAGAAGGTCTGGGAGATCTGAGGGGAATGAAACATCTGTTTCGCCCTGGTGCATCAAGGATAGATACACTTATCGCCATTGACGGTGGTTCGACGGAGCGTATCGTCTACGGCGGTGTGGGATCACATCGATACAGGGTTACTTTCAAAGGGCCTGGTGGGCATTCATGGGGTGCATTCGGTCTTGCGAATCCTCATCACGCACTGGGTAGGGCAATAGAGCACTTTGTCAGTTCTGCAAAAGATGTGACCGGTTACGGAGAGAAGACAAGTTACAATATTGGGCGTATTGGTGGAGGGACATCAATCAATTCCATCCCATTTGAATCCTGGATGGAAGTTGATATGAGATCCGGGCAGCAAGCAAAGCTGGATGATATTGATCTGGTGTTTCAGAACGCTGTTAAAAAAGCCTTAAGGGAAGAAAACAAAGCCAGGCTGAGGGGCCCGAAGCTGGCTGTTGAGATCAAGCGGGTAGGCACCCGACCTGCTGCGCCTGGTGATATCAATGTGCCTGTAGTACAGAGGGCGCTGGCGATTACTCAGTCATTTGGCATTGATCCCATGCTGAGTATTTCTTCAACTGACGCCAACCTGCCCATTTCGATTGGTATTCCCGCAATCACCATGAGCAATGGTGGTAAAGGTGGTAATTGGCATTCGCCTGATGAGTGGTGGCAAAATGTCGATGGCCACATCTCAATTCAACTCGGACTGCTGACGGTTCTGGCCGAGGCGGGTCTGGTGGATTAGTACCGGAGTTGCACTTTTCATCCTAATGTCTTCCCGCTGAGAACCGGCGTTGGTCAAAATAATAGTCGGCATCTGAATCCTGCCGATTTCTGAATTAATTAAATAAAGAAGGAACAGGACGTCACTGATACGTCTTGAATATGAACGTGAACAAGAACCAGCTTAGTGATTAAGAAAATAGTTCTGCGACATGACAGAGAGAACGCATGGAAATGTTATGAACAACCTGTCGAGGTCGTCACTGCCTGGCAGGTAGAAGAAGTTGAGCCGTTACTGAGAGAAATTGAAAACAAAGTTCTGAAGAACAGATTACATGCCGCAGGATTCATCAGTTACGAGGCTGCCTCCGGTCTTGATCGCTCGCTCGTAACCAGGCCGCAGGGTCAGTTTCCGTTGTTATCATTTGGACTCTACGAGACACCTGTGACCGTCCGGGAGCCATTCACCACAGAGGTCGACAGTTCTGAGAAAACGGGAAGCTGGTCACTCAGCCTCGACGAAAATCAATATCGCGAGAAAGTGGAAACAATCAAGGCACGACTGGCTTCGGGAGATACCTATCAGGTTAATTTTACCTATCAGCAGCAGGCAGAATTTGCAGGCGACCCCTGGCAGTTGTTTCTGGGTTTTGCGGTGGATGCGCCTTTTGGCGCATTTCTTGATCTTGAGGACTATTCGATCTGTTGCGGATCTCCAGAACTCTTTTTTGAGTTCCACGAGGGAAGACTTGTTTCAAGGCCTATGAAAGGTACGTCGAATCGGGGGATGACCAGTGAAGAAGATGAGAAGATTCGAAACCGATTGAGTAAATCGGGTAAAGATCGCGCTGAAAACATCATGATAGTCGACATGATTCGCAACGATATCGGCAAAGTTGCATCGACCGGTAGTGTTGGAGTGACGGATTTATTTAAACTTGAAAAGTATCCGACGGTCTGGCAGATGACATCAACGGTGAGCGCGGATTCAGATGCATCTGTGCTGGAGATTCTAAAAGCCTTGTTTCCCTGTGCATCAATTACCGGCGCGCCAAAAGCCAATACCATGAAGATCATCAAGGGGATTGAATCCCAGGCCAGGAATATCTACACAGGTTGCATTGGCTTTATAACCCCGGATGGTAATGCGCAGTTCAATGTTGCCATCAGAACAGCATTGGTGGATAAGAAGCTCGGAACGATTAACTACGGCATCGGCGGTGGCATTGTCTGGGATTCAGACCCAGGTGATGAGTTTGCAGAAAGTCTGCTGAAAGGACAGTCCATCAGGGAACCGCGAAATTACAACTCAATTTCATTAATTGAAACGCTGCTCTGGACAGACGACGAATATTTCCTCCTTGATTATCACTTCAGGCGAGTAAAGGCGTCAGCCGGTTTCTTTGACTACCCGATAGACCTGGATGTCGTTCGTGAGCAACTTGCAGCATTGTCAGAAACTTTTGTGGAGGGTGAATTCAAGGTTCGATTGTTGATCAATCGAGATGGCGGGGTAACGTTGACCAGTGAGAAAATTGAGTCTCAGCAAACCGAGCGAGACTGCCGGGTTGCTCTTGCCAACAGACCCACAAATGTCGACAACCCGTTCATCTACCATAAGACAACCAGGCGACGCGTTTTTGATCAGGCCCGAGGGGAATTCCCCGACTGCGATGATGTCATACTGTGGAATGAAGCGGCAGAGATCACAGAAAGCACGATTGCGAATGTTGTTATTAGAAGGGGAGATAAACTCATCACCCCGCCCTGGCGTTGTGGATTGCTTCGAGGTACTTACCGGCAATATCTGCTGGACAGAGGCGAAATTGAGGAAGGCATTGTGAGCTGCGAGGAATTGAAAGGCTGCGATGAGATATATCTGATTAATTCCGTTCGAAAATGGCGTAAGGTGCAACTTGTGTAACGCCTATGTCAATGGCGTCAACCTTTAGATCTGAAGTGGTGCGTTGTTTCAGGACCAGTATTACCTGGGAAGATCGGGAGTATCTCTGATACTGAGGGAATCAGTCCAGGACCAAAAATAAGAACCGGAGGACAAGATGAAATACAGAAATTCATTACCACAACTCCAGGGCAAGTTGTTCTTAACTGACGGGGGAATGGAGACCGTATTAATATTCCATCAGGGAATTGATTTACCTGAGTTCGCGGCGTTTGACCTGCTGAAAGATGAAGCGGGTCAACAAGTTATCACAGACTACTATGATCCCTATATAAAAATCGCAGAAGCCTATGGCGCTGGTTTCATACTTGAAACAGCCACCTGGCGAGCGAATCCTGACTGGGCCGAAAAGCTGAATTATAGTCAGGAACAACTTGATCAGATGAATATATTGTCAGTTCAAATGCTGACTAAAATCAGAGATGCGAGAGAATCGGCTTCAATGCCGATGATTATCAGTGGCTGTGTTGGCCCAAGGAGTGACGGATATCAGCCTGAGTTTCTGATGACGAGTGAGCAGTCTGAGGATTACCATCATAGGCAAATCAAGATATTAAATGGTGCCGGTGTTGATATGGTCACCGCAATTACCATGTCCTATCCTGAAGAAGCGATCGGTATTACAAAAGCGGCAAAAGCTGAGGGTATCCCTGTCGCGATCTCATTTACAGTTGAAACCAACGGCAGCCTGATTACCGGAGAATCCCTGGTTGATGCGATTGCCAGGGTTGACCAGGAAACAGATCTCGGGCCAGCCTACTACATGATCAACTGTGCCCATCCGACCCATTTTGATCAACGGTTAGATGAATCAGAACAGCAATTGAGTCGAATTAAAGGTATCAGGGCAAACGCCAGTGCCATGAGTCACGAGGAACTCGATGAGGCAGAAGAACTGGACGATGGCAATCCCCATGAATTTGGATTGCAATATCGTAGTATCAGAGAAAAACTGCCGGGTATCTGTGTATTTGGCGGTTGCTGTGGCACGGATCATCGGCATGTTGAATCAGTTGCTGAAAACTGTGCCGGACTGGAAAAGATCTTATAGTAGAACATACCTAAGAATATCAGGATCGAACGGATTGAGATCAAATTAACCTGGTGTCTTAAGTCAGTGCCATTCTGGTCTCAGTATATTTCCACATTCTTACCAATAGATGATTTAGGAGGAAGCGATAATGACCAACAAAGTCGTATCGGAATCAGAATGGGTAGCAGCGAGAAAAGAACTCCTTGAACAGGAGAAAGCACTTAGTAAACAACGAGACGAGATTAGCCTGGCCCGCAGAAATCTGCCCTGGCATCTTGTGAAGGAAGATTATCAATTTACTGGTCCGGATGGTGGGGCATCTCTGAGTGAGTTGTTCGGAGATAAGAGCCAGTTGATACTGTACCATTTTATGTTCGGGCCAGACTGGGAAGAGGGCTGTAAGATATGTTCATTCTGGGCTGACCAATACGATGTAATTAATTTACATATAGGCGCAAGGGATGTCTCACTCTGCGCCATTTCAAGGGCGCCCTGGCAAAAATTCCAACCCTTCAAAGAGCGCATGGGCTGGAAGTTCAGATGGCTCTCTTCATCTAGTACGTCGTTCAACAGCGACTATGCTGTATCCTTTCCGAATCAGGATACGGGCATCTACAATTATCGTGAAAGCAGTGTCGGCGAAGAGTTACCTGGATTGAGCGTTTTTTACAAGGACGCCAATGGTGATATCTACCATACTTATTCGACCTACGCCCGTGGACTTGATCCGCTCAATGCAACCTACCAGCTACTGGATCTCGTGCCGAAAGGGAGAGATGAGGCTTCGCTCAGATTTGGCATGGAATGGGTAAACTTTCACGATTCTTATTGACTGACAGAGGGTAACGGGTTGCAGGGTCAGGAACCCGCTAGCCCGATCTGCCTGCTGATAAAGCTGCGCAGGTTAGCAACGTTCCGAAGTAAGTCGTCGTAAAGGGTATATGCCACGGGAACAACTAACAATGTCAAGAAGGTGGACGAAGCCAATCCGCCGATAATGATCAGCCCCAGGGCATTACGGAATTCAGCGCCGTCAGAAGTAGAGAAAGCCACGGGTACCATACCAGAGATCGTTGAGAATGCTGTCATCAGGACCGGTCGCAGGCGCAGTTTGCCAGCGGTAATCATCGCTTCAAATGCCGATGAAGATTCATCCCGAACCTGGTTCGCATAATCAACCAGCAATATGCCATTCTTCATGACCAGGCCCATCAGGGCGATCAGACCTATCTGCGCAAAAAGACTCAGCTCGCCTTTGAATAGATAAAGCGAGGTGAAAGCCCCGACGAACGACAAGGGTGCGGTCAGCATGATAACCATGGGTTGTCCGAAGCTGTTGAACTGACTGGCAAGTATCATATAGAGGGCAAGCAGCGCCATACCAAAGGCGAAGCTTAGTGCGGCAGTGACTTCTTCGATCTGTTCCGATGAACCGGCATAAGCAAAACTATATCCCGGTGGCATGTCGAGGCTGGCGAGAATCTGATCCATATCATCTTTCAGTATACCCACTGCTACACCAGCAGGCGCCATTGCAATAATACCAATTTGGCGAGATCGATTTCTTCGGTCAATCTGCACCGGTACCTGGGTCATATTAAATGTTGCGATATTTGAAAGATCAATCAAGTTGCCGTTGGCACTCCTGATTTGAATTAATTTCAATTTGTTCAATTTGTCTCTGCTGCCTTCTTCGAGGCGCAGTCGAACATCATATCGGGAGCCACCCTGCTGAAAACTTGTAATATCCTGCCCGCCTACCGTGGCACGAATCGTCGATGCGAGTTCTCGAACCGAAATGCCCAGATCAGCCGCTCTCTTACGATCAATTTCTACGTGGACTTCCGGTTTGATCAGATCGAAGGTGGACCTGACATCCTTGTAGATACTTTTCTGGCGCATCTGGCTGAGGATCTGTTCTGACAGATCCTGCAATACAGAAAGTTCAGGACCTTGTACGACCACGTTCATATCAGTCTGAAGCTCGGAGCCCCCGCCACCGCTTACCCACGGTATTTCTGCCATTTGTGTAGATTTGGCCTGAGGTACCGCTGCTTTTAACGTGTCTCGTACCTGATCGAGAATAACCTGAGCATCGATGTCGCGCTGGGATTTATGCACCAGCCCAATATAGAAATCGATGATATTGGTTTTACTCACCGTGCCTGAACCAATCGACATAAAAACCAGATTCACATGGGGAACGTTGGCAATTATTTCAGCCACCTCTTTACCAACCTGTTTGGTTTCTGCGATCCCTGTACCGAGGGGCATTTCAATCTGGGCGCTGAACTCGCTTCGATCTGTCTTGGATGAAAATGCCATGGGTATCTGGGATGCGAACTGACCACCGATATAAACCGAGAGAAATGCAAAAAGGATAATCAAAGCCCGATATCTGAGGGAGAAGCGGAGTAATTTTTGATATAGCGCTTCGACGAGCTGGTAGGCTCTTTCAAACAGGCCGAATAGACCGGTTGGCTCCTCGTGTTTACTCAACCATCTGGAGCACAGCATGGGTGTTAGAGTGACTGAGACAAGAAGCGAAATGCCAACAGAGAAAACTATGGTTAACCCATACTGGTAGAAGAACTTGCCGACAATACCTTCCATGAATGCAATCGGAATGAATACTGCCATGATAGACAGAGTACCCGCGATTACTGCGCCCCCGACCCTTGCTGTACCTTTTGATGCTGCCTCTGCCGGGCTCATTCCCTGTTCGAGATGAGCATAAATGGATTCGAGTACGACAATCGCATCGTCAACCAGCAGTCCAACGGCGACTGACAAGGCCATCATGGTGAGCATATTGATCGAGAAATCCAATACGTAGAAAGCGAAGAAAGTTGAGATCATCGCTGTAGGAATCGCTGTCGCGACAATGATTGTTGCCCTGAAGTTCATGAGAAACGATAAGGTGACAATTACCACCAGCGCAATCCCCAGGATCACATCGGTTCGAACGTCCTCAATTGAACTTGAGATAAACCGGCTGATATCTTTGGCTGCGATAATGTTGACGCCGGGAGGTGCTTCCTGGTTGATTTTCTTAAGTTCCTTATGAACTTCTTCAACGACCGCGACAGTATTGGTGCCTGATTGCCGTCTAACTTCAAGAGCAACGCCTGGTTGTCCATTCAGTTCTGCATAGGTGCGTTCGTCTTCCATATCATCGGCAACTCTCGCAACGTCCTTCACTCTTATCTGACCCAGACCACGCCTGGTGATGACGATCTCGCCAAAATCCCTGATTTGCTTAACTTCACCTTTGGTTTTTATGGTGAATTCACCCCTGCCACTTTCCACGTCCAGTCGTCCGCCGGGTATCTCCGCGTGTTCTCGTTGTACTGCATTGACAATATCCTGAATTGATACCTGGTAACTTCTCAGCTTGTAGGCGTCTACCCAGATACGGACTTCCCGCTCACGTCCACCAACGATACTGACTCCACCCACACCTTTTAGCCGCTGCAGCCGTTCCTTGATCTTCTTGTCTGCATATTCGGTGAGTTCCTTTATATGCATGTTTCCCGAGACCATGATGGTGACAACAGCTTCAGCATCCGGGTCCATCTTCTGGACAACCGGGGCTTCCGTTTCGGAAGGCAATGAGGGCAGTACCCGGTCTACCTTGTTGCGAATCTCCTGTGTTTTTACGTCGGCACTGGAATCCAACGTGAATTCGACATTGACACTGGAGAATCCGTCAGACGATACAGAAGACAGTGTTTTGATACTTGAAGTGGCGTTAATCTCTTCTTCCAGGAGATCGGTGACCTCGGTCTCTATAACTTCCGGAGAGGCGCCATCCAGTTTTGTTTGAACCACAACAAAAGGAAATTCAACCTTGGGGAAGAGGTCCACCCCCAGTCGGCTAATCGAAACAGCGCCCAGCAGCATGAGACTGCCGATGACCATTACGGTCATAACGGGACGTTTGATTGATGTATCAGCGACCCACATAGTTGACTTCCTTGACCTTGATGGCGGAGCCATCCTGAAGTCGACTCAGATTATTGCCCAGTAACAGGTGTTGACCGGCTTCGATTCCGGAAGTGATTTCAACGCGCTGTGTGTCCATTTCCCTGATTGTCACTTCAGTCTTGTCGGCGTATCCGCGCTGATTTGTGAATACATAATAGGGGTCTGAACCAAGTACGGATCTTCTTGGCGCTATCAGTGCCATACGGGGTTTGGGATAAATTTCGACCCGGGCAAAGAGGCCTGGCTTGATGACGTAGTCATCATTTTTGATGCCGAGTCGAACGTCTATGGTTCGTGACTCGTGGTCAACCAGATCATTTATTACATGAATCTGGCTATCAAAGGTCTGTCCCAGACCGTCTATGGTGACTTTGGCCGGTGTGCCGACCCTGATACGAGAGAGCTCCATCTCGGGTAGTCTTACCAGCGTGACAATGATATCGATCTGCTGGATCTGAAGTGCGCTATCAGAAGGACGCCCACCCATGCTACCCATACTGACGCCCATTGAAGATGAGTAGGTCCCCTCTTCCACACCAGCGACGGTAACAACACCATCAAAGGGAGATTTACTCTCGGAGTCCGCCAGATTCTGTTTCGCCTCAAGTAGCTGGGTTTCTGCAATGCCGAGTCGTGCCCGTGCAATATCGAATTTAGTCTGCATGTCATCCCTCGTTTCCTCTGAAATGACACCTGAATTTGTCAGACCGATATTAGTGTTCAGGTCCTTCTTTGCGTTCTTGAGTTCCGCGCGGGCAAGTGCGACTTTGTGCTGGAGTTCGGCAATCCGTAGTCTTATTTCGGTTTGTCTGATCTTTAATAGGGGTTGGCCTTTCTTAACTCGATCACCAACCGCGACATAAACTTCCTCTACAAGGCCGCTTACCATCGGTTTAATATTCGTGGTTTTAAGTGGTGCAGTCGTACCGGTTGCAATGATCGGATCGCTGATCTCGATCGCTTCAACCGGGGTTGTTTGAATCGAGATCAGCTCAGTCGCGGTGGCCTCAACAGCAGATGGTTCAGGTGGACTGGTCGCTTCATCTTTAATTAGATCACAAGCTGGAAGTAGGATTACAACGAGCAGGGTGAAATATCTTGTCGCAGAAAACACAATTGCCTCGAATTTGGGGTTGATCAAAAAGGTATCCTGTAGGATAGTATCATATAATACTAATTATAGCGTATAGATATGGCCGCTGATTTGCAGTTTTCACTACAAGAGCAACAGGTGGAGCATGAACTCTCAATCCTTGTTTCTGATCTCTCGTTGCTTTACATCAAATACTTCAATCGCCAGATGAAAGAGATGGGTCTTACCTCCGCTCAGTGGCTGGTTTTGAGCTGTGTGGGACGTAATGAAGGCATCTCCCAGACCGAAATTGCGGATGAGCTTAATAAAGGCAAGTCCCCGGTAGGTAAATCTCTGGATTCACTCGAGAAATCCGGCTGGATATATCGCAAACCGAGTACTGATGATCGTCGGGTCAGGCATGTATTTGTTACCGATAAGCTTCACTCCATGGACCAGCAACTGATGAATGTGCTGCTTGAAATGAATCAGGTTGCTGAGAGTCGCATCGACTATCAGGCGGTTGAAGATTTAAGACACGGGCTTTCAGTAATCAGAGAAAACCTGAGAACGGCTTTGAGTGAGGGCTGAACGAATTTGTCAATCACCCACCGGCTGAATCGAAACTGATTGAGTCGCCGATCTACCTTCTTCGATAATCAATGCAATACTGCCATCACAAAGGTCCGTCACCGGGTCTTCAAACTCCAACAGAATATCTCCATTAATCATCGCCCTGAGCTCGGAGCCTTTCACCATCAGTGACATCTCGTAGGAAGTGCCCAGTTGCCACTCGAAATCGCATTCAGCGAGTAGGGTTGGTTGATTCAGCATTCTAACCAATTGCAGTTTCTGATTGTCTGCAAGAAGGAATCCATAGTAGCGTTTCAGACCCTGCACCCTCGCCGCAATACCTGCCCGCTTTGCGAGATGTGGTGTGATGTCTGCAGTTACCTGATAGTTTTGCCATTCTCTCGTGCCCTGTATCAGCAAACCTGTGCCCTCATTCTGAACCAGCCGATAAGGTTCCTGCCAACTGTTGAAGTTGTCTGTGGCATTAACCCATGCCCGGCGCCACATTGTGCCCTTGTGGGGCGGTCTGGTAAGTACAACCTCAGGTTCTCCACTCCAGCTCAGGTAATCAAGATAGAAGGAGCCGGGGCTCTGGACTTCGATGTCTAAACCCGTTTCAAAAACGGGATTTGCTGAAGCGGGTACTTTGAATTCAAGAATTGTGTCGCTTCCAGGTGACACCGGGACAACTTCACCCTTTGTCGAGTCCACCTGATCGTTCTCGCCATAGTATTTAAGATAGAGGTTGGCTTGGGCGACGGCATTATTGGCCGGATCAGCCACAAGACGGCAGGTAACAGTCTGCCCGGAATAGAGCCGCGGCGAGGCCATCATCTCGTAGCCTCTTTTCTCAAAATACTTGGCTGTATCCTTGCTGGGTACAAAGACAGGTGTACCGATTTGAGAAGCACCTGAGGTCGCTATTTTAAGGCTTCGATTTCCGTTCTTGCTGTTCCCCTCAACGTTGTTGATTTCAGCATTGCCGCTTGTGACCGTGAAGCCCTGCGTGGCACCTGGAAATTCAAAGTGAAACTGTGCATTGTCTTTGGGATGCCAGCCTTCTTGCCCTGAGAGGGCTCTACCCAGGTTGATGATCTCTACGGCTTCTTTGGCACAGTCACTGATACCCCTGCCACCTTCGGCGGTGGGTATATATATACGGTCAGCCACCGGGGCTCGCCAGTCCAAACCCTTGTTTAAACCCGCGTCGATGCCCGTTAGCCCGTTCTTGATGCCCATAAGACAGCCGACATTGCCTGAATTACAGTCGGTATCCCAACCGCAGGTATTGATGATTTTCATGGTTTCAGAAAAATCGTCGCCACCGTGAAGTAGTGAGTGAATAATCAATCCGTGATTGGGGACCATATGGCAGTTACCGCCATATTTGTCGTAGCCGTACTTGGCTGCCAACATTTCCCTTGTGGCGCGCCAGTCATTTTCGCCTGAGTGCCAGGTTCTAACATCCTCAATGAGGTGGCTAATAACAGAATCCGCCGGTATATAACTGAGTGCCCTGTCAATGAGCTTGTTCGTATCGTTCTCAACGAAAGCCAAGGCTTCCATTACGGCAAGTACGATAGCACCGTAGACGGCTTCTCCGTCGTGGCTGACTCTTGCGGCAGCTTCAGCTAATCTGGCCGCCTGATCCGGTTCACCCGGTGAGACCATGGCCCAACCATCAATGAATATCTGAGCGCCAATCTGCTCTGAAACTACTTTGCCGTTCAGTTCAATGGAACCGCTCTTTGGCGCCTCGATGCCGTTTTTTAGCCTGATAAATGCCGTATGTTCCGTTGAATTCCCCATACCGCCCCACCATAAAATCGATTTTTTTTCGATAATATAATTGAGCCAGCTTTCGCCGATCGACTTGGATGAAATTGCTGGGTCTGCGTGGTTGTCTGCCAGGGACCTTAAGAATGTGAAAGTGCCTGAAATATCATCGTCGGTAACGAGTAGTGGCACATCCAGCTTGTCGTGCACATAGTATTCAATATCGCCCAGTCGTTCCTGGATCATCTCGTACGACCAGCCCTCGAAGGGGCGACCAAGATAAACGCCAATGACCTTACCGAGTACTCCGGCATATACACGATCAGCGTAGTCTGCGGGCAATGCATTTGTCATATTCTGAGTCCATCAGTTGTTGGGCAATTTGTGCCGTGGGTATTTCGCCTTCGGACCAGATGTTCGAGGCGTTATAAACTTTGTCTGCGAAAGACAAGTCTGCATCAAGTTTGACAGCAAAGCCAGATCAGAAAGTGACCCCTTGTATACTCCTAATAAAAGCCGTGGCAGACTGCCAGTCATTAACCTTGCCTGACCAGGAGTTACCAGACTGGTCATGACGTGACTGAGTTTATAGAAGTGAAAACGGGAGCATGAAAAGTGAATTATGAAGATTACGAACACCTTTTGTTTGACCACAAAAGTAACGGTGTCTTGTTGGTTACCATTAACAGACCGGATGTTATGAACGCAACCAACGCGAGGCTACATTATGAACTGACTCAAGTGTGGGCAACGATAGATCGTGACGATAAGACCAATGTTGTCGTGGTGACTGGCGCTGGTGACAGGGCTTTCTCGGCGGGTGGCGATCTTGAGTGGATATCCGAGATGGTAGGCGATGCGGATGTTGTGAGTGTTGCCCAGAGGGAAGCGGGCGATATCGTATTCAATCTGCTGGATTTTGAAAAACCCGTGATATCCGCTATCAATGGCGTGGCAGTCGGAGCTGGTCTGGCAGTGGCGTTAATGGCAGATATTAGTGTGATGTCAGAAACCGCGAGAATTACTGATGGTCATGTAAAGCTTGGCGTGGGTGCGGGAGATCATGCAGCAATTATCTGGCCCATTCTTTGTGGTATGGCAAAAGCGAAATATTATCTGATGACAGCAGAATTTATCGATGGTATTACAGCCGAGCGTATTGGCCTCGTTAGTCTCTGCAAACCTGCCGATGAGGTATTAACAACTGCCATGGAGATTGCGGATAACCTCGCCTCTGGCAGCCAACCGGCCATTCGCGGTACAAAGAAGACACTGAATGGCTGGATGCAGCAGGCAGGCCCCATTTTTGAGAACTCTCTTCGAATGGAAATGCTCTGTTTTCTTGGCGCTGACGCGAAGGAGGGTGTTGCTGCCATGAGGGAGAAACGCCCGCCCAGTTTCCCGTCCAGCATGTCGCAGGACAGTAACGAATAGGTGGTTGCTAACCGTGCATGGTCAGACCGCCTGAAATGCTGATGGTCTGGCCGGTTACATAACCCGCTTCTTGAGACAGGAAGTAAGCAACGAGAGCAGGAAAATCTGCTGGCTGACCAATTCTGCGCATCGGGATTGCCTTTGCCAGTGCTTGTGCAAGATTGCCTCCTTCATCGATAGCCTCAAGCAGGGGCGTATCAGTTGGACCGGGACAAACAGAATTGAAAGTGATGCCATGTCTGGTATGTTCTCTTGCCAGGGTTTTCATCAGGGCGATGATGCCTCCTTTGGCGGCAGAGTATACAGCTTCGCCTGAAGACCCCACCCGACCCGCATCTGATGCGATGCTCACAACCCGTCCCTCGTTGTTTTCAACCATGCTTTGCAGACAGATATGGGTGACATTCAAAGGTCCTTTGAGGTTGATATCAATAACCTTGTCCCAGAAATCCGGACTGGTGGAAATGAATGGCATTGCACGATCCCATCCGGCGTTATTCACAAGGCCGTATACTGAGGCACCGGCTTCCTCCTGAAACGAACTGATCGCCTCTGTAACTTCATCGTATTTGGTTATGTCGACGCGGTATCCGAGGCACTGGTGTCCCTTATCCTGAATAGATTGGCAGGTCTCGTTAATCCCCTCGGCATCCAAATCCAGAATGCCGACAATTGCGCCCTCTTCAGCCAGATATTCGGTAATTGCCCGACCAATTCCACCTGCTCCACCGGTCACGACAATAGGTTTTTTTGGAATGCTCATTGGCTACCCCGTTTGATCCTATCCTGCGTTGATCATTTCATATTGCTGACGATTACTCTATGACATATCCACAATATGTGATTGTCCTGGCCGGTAGATACGTGTAAATCTGCTCTGTAATACCGTTAAAGAGGTCGATGAATCAGACGTTTCCCCTCGATAATTGAGCCGTGTCCGGGATAGACGCTGCTAATCGGCAGCTCGGACAAACGAGCGTAGCTCTTCCTCAGGTGTCTTGGATTGGCAAGGATGGCCGGTGCCACCAACTTGCCCTGGCGACGACTACCCAGAAGCGTATCGCCGGAAATCAGCGATTCCGACTCCCTGTGGTAATAGCAGCAACTGTCCCAGGAATGACCGGGAGTATGGATCAATTGCCAGTCTTCGAACCCCCGCAGCGCCTGCCCGTCCTTGATCCGTGTCTTGTTGGGTGGTTGCTTGGTCCTAATCGTATTCGGAATCTTCTGACCGGTGAGTGACTCCACTTCAGATTTGAATCTTCGTGACCGGTCAGCGTTTGCGTACATTGCCCAGGATCTGGATCGGAAAGCCTCCCTGAAGCTGCTGAAGAATCGGAAATAGAATGCATTCGGGTCATTCATTATTTTTCTGCGAAGTGATTTTGATGCCCAGGGCAGGCCGATAGCTGCGCCACTGATTCTGGCGAGATCACGTACACCCCCCAGATGATCGGGGTCGTCGTGTGTGCAGATAATGAACTTAATGTCACTGAGGTCTCTGCTCAGTTTACCGGTAATGAATGCAGCCACGTGCTTGTGGCAACCGACAGCGACATCTATCACAAGAATTCGATCAGGATAAGTCACCACATAGGAGTTGACCAGACGTGTTTTAACTAGGTATATCTGCATTTGCTTTTTTGGATCTGAAGAACAACTCAATCGGGGATCAGTATTGTACGTGAGGTCGACCAGCCCAACAAACTGTGGTTGAGTAGGGTTGCGAGAAAGTGGTCGGTGGATGGGGTTGATGTGCCAGGAGCAAGAATATGATAAAGGGATATATTAAACATGGCTGATAGTATCAAAATGCCTTATTTGTCTGCGGTCGATCTGTCACGCGCCATTGCCGAAAGAGAGATTAGCTGTGGTGAGTACATGCGATGGACACTGGACCGAATTGCAACACTTAATCCTGCTTACAACGCCATCGTCTCGATGGATGATCAACAATCCCTTCTCGATCAGGCAGGTGAGGCTGACAAGGCATTGGGCAGGGGTGAGTATCGCGGCTGGTTGCATGGTATACCCCACGCGGTGAAAGATCTTGCCGACCTTAAGGGATTTGTAACGAGCAAGGGCTCTCCCCTCTTTAAGGAGCAGGTTGTTTCAGAAGATGACATTGTCATCGAGCGCATTCGCCGAGCCGGTGCCATTTTTATAGGTAAAACCAATGTGCCGGAATTCGGGCTTGGCTCGCAGACCTACAACAGGGTATTTGGCTCTACGAAAAACGCCTTCGATACATCACTTGCTGCAGGTGGCAGCAGTGGCGGCGCTGCAGTCGCACTTGCGACCGGACTTGTGCCGGTTGCAGATGGCAGCGACATGATGGGTTCGCTTCGAAATCCGGCTGCATATAATAATGTCGTGGGCTTCAGGCCGGGTTTGGGGCGAATACCCAAGGCAAAAGATGATCTTTTCTTCGATCAGTTAGCCACGGAAGGACCAATGGGTCGAACCATTGTTGATGTCATACATCTATTCCATACGATGGCTGGCAGTGATCGAGGCTCACCGCTCTCATTTCAGCAGCGACTACAGCAAGTCGGCGATTACAAACCGGCAGACTACGCGGAGACGAGAATAGGATGGTTGGGCGATTTCGAGGGATATCTACCCATGGAGCCGGGAGTGATCGAACAATGTGAGAATGCGCTTAAGGTCATTGATTCAGCAGGTGCATCAGTAAAGCTGCTATCAATTGAGTTCAAGCTTGAGAAGCTATGGCAGTGCTGGTTGAATTTGCGCCACTGGCGGGTCGGATTCGGCAGCGGGCAATTGTACGATAACCCGCACATGCGGGAAGAATTGAAGCCAGAGGTAATCTGGGAGATCGAACAGAGCAGGCAGGTCACCGCATATGATGTGGCGGAGGCCGGTGTCATCAGGTCCGATTGGTACAGGACCTTAATGGAAGCCTTTGAAGATCATGATGTATTGGCATTGCCGTCAGCCCAGGTATTCCCATTCCCTGTGGAGCAACATTGGCCAGCGGAGATTGCCGGTCGCGCGATGGATACCTATCACAGATGGATGGAAGTAACGATTTATGGAAGCCTCTCGGGTTGTCCTGTGATATCCCTCCCGGCCGGTCTTGATGATCGCGGAAGATCGATGGGCATTCAATTTATCGCGCCGATGGGCGAAGATGAAAAACTGCTGGAATTTGCCCTGGCATACGAACAGGCCAACCCGTGGCATGAGCTCTACAGTCGCTGTCATTCAGGTGGGACTGAAATCTGAAAGCACATCTTTCACTGAAATATTCTTATTTGGCATTTGTTTCCTGGATACTAACCGGATTCAAGATGTGAATTGGAATAAGCGATCTTCCAGATGCGCTTGTTACGCAGTATGGACTGGATGAATCGATAGGGGTAACGTTCATCCAAATCCTGATTGGAGGAACGTCTATGTCTGTTCAACTCTGGTGTTTACTTGCGGGCATGGTTTTGCCCTATGTCTGGGCTGGCTCATCTGTACCCTTTCGCATGAAGCAATTTGGAAATGTGAATCTCAAGGAACCACGGGTTCAGGCCGAGCAACTCTCGGAGATGGGAGCAAGATCCTGGGGTGCACAGTCCAATGCCTGGGAGGCACTGGGCATATTTTCGGTCGCCAATCTGGCGGCATTCATGTCCGGGGTTGATCCTTCAGGTAGCTGGTCGGTTGCAGCGATGATCTGGGTGGCATGCCGGGTCGCCCATGGCACTTTTTATATAATGGACATTGCCCCACTCAGAATTCTGAGTTTCGCCGGTGCATTTGGCATGAGCCTCTGGATCGTTGTCATGGCAATTGCAAACTGATCCATCGAATTCACGAAGGATGAATCAGTTGAGCCCATCCGGTTCGACTTTGAGGGCCTGCGTAATTAGACTGGTTTGAATTTTCAGACTAAGAGTGGGTTCGCTATATGAGCATCGACATATTGAGTGATGCGGTTCAGATATTGCCTGAGATCGTAACGCTCAGAAGAAAAATTCATGCAAATCCGGAGTTGGGTAATCATCTGCCAGCAACGACTGCGGCGGTTGTTGATGCCCTTTCAGACTGTGACCTGAATATTCGTTTGAGTGAACAGACGACTGGGCTTGTTGCCACGCTTGAAGGTGAGTCCCCGGGGCCTCGAATTCTATTGCGGGCTGATATGGATGCCTTGCCGATGCCGGAAGATAACGACCTTGACTTTGCTTCAAATAATCACGGAGTCATGCACGCCTGTGGGCATGACGCACATACAGCTATGCTCGTTGGTGCAGCCAGGCTTCTGGTCGAGCAAAAGCATAACCTCGCTGGTTCGGTCGACTTCTTCTTCCAAACCGGAGAGGAAGGACACTATGGTGCGAAGGTCGCGATTGAAGAAGGGCTATTTGATCCTCCGAATAATCCCGACGCGGTTTTCGCACTGCACATCACGCCGCTTCTGGATGTCGGTAAGGTAGTCGGCAAGCCCGGACCAATGCTTGCGGCGGCGGATGTCTGGACGATTGCGGTAAAAGGCAAGGGTGGTCACGCTTCTATGCCGCATGACTGTCTGGACCCGATACCTGTTGCCTGTGAAATAGTACAGGGTTTGCAGACACTGGTTACCAGGCGCATCAATGCCTTTGACCCGGTGGTACTGACCACGACCAAAATAGAAGCCGGGACCACCAGCAACGTGATACCCGAATCGGCGACGTTAACCGGAACGTTGAGATCAACCTCCGAAAAATCACGGGCGATAGCCCATGAGGGTATACAGAGGGTTGCACAGAATATAGCGTTGGCTCACGAAATGAGTGTCGAATGTTCTGTAGAAAGAGGCTACCCGGTAACGATCAATAGTGCAGAGTTTGTTGACTTTGCGGCTGAAACTGTAAAGAACCTCCTGGGTGATGACAGCTATATCAGTGCCAAATCCCCGATGATGGGTGCCGAAGATTTTTCCTATTTTCTTCAAAAGTGGCCAGGGGCAATATTCTTTCTGGGTGTGAAACCTGATGATGCGAGTCTGGCAGCACCTTGCCACTCGAATCACATGATATTAAATGAGCAGGGCATGGCACATGGGATGGCTTTGCATGCAGAAATGGCACTTAGGTATCTCGCGCCTGCATAAAGGGTGCATCTTGTGTGCTCTGGATAGTATCCTTTCTTTTTCACTTAAATGGGTTGTTTTATGGCGGAAGACAAAATTCATCGCAATGATATTTACGGAGACCTGGACAAGGACAAGCAGGAAGTTGAGCCTGCTATTCCCGCAGCGACCGTGATTTTGCTTCGAGATACGAAAAATGTAGACGAAGTAGAAGTACTCATGCTTCAGAAAAACAAGAATATAAGCTTCGGTGGTATGTGGGTATTTCCCGGCGGCCGAATTGATGAGGCGGATTATGGTGACCACGGTGAACTCTCGATTGCGGCACGGCAGGCTGCAACCCGTGAAACCGAGGAAGAAACAGGTCTGCAGGTAGCATCTGATGATTTCGTCTGGTTTGCTCACTGGACGCCCCCTCCCGGCACGCCGAAACGTTTTGCAACCTGGTTTTTTGCTGCATCACTGGATTCTGATGATTCAGTGACAGTTGATGGCCAGGAAATTCTCAATCATCGATGGATCAAGCCAAGTGAAGCCTTAAATCATCACGCTGAAGGTGAAATCGATCTCGCACCACCCACGTGGATTACCCTTTATCATATAGACAGACACGGCAATACCGCCGGGATTATTGATCATTTCAGATCAAGCCCGGAGAAGACCTATGAAACCAGGGTGGCAAAGAGTGGTGATGGCCACAGGATAGCGATGTGGAGTGGAGATGCCGGTTATGAGAGTTGGGATGCAGATGTTCAGGGTGATCGTCATCGGTTAATCATGGCCCAGGGTGGATTTCAATTCGAGAACAGTGTCGAAGAATACTAGCCACGTTTTGTAAGATTAAGCCGATCTGCAAATCAGGATAACTGATCAGTCCGCGTAGTGGTTTCATTCCGAAGCGGGTTCATTCTTCATGGTTGTGAGTGGTTATTCGTGATTCATATAGTTTGTTATTGACGCCCAAAAGGTGGCATTGTTAGCTGGCGTGAAAGTAATAAAAACCGATAGGAGGAATATCAAGTGGCTATAGATTTTGACGTAGAGCCGGAATTTCAGAAACACATTGATTGGGTAGAGAAGCTGGTAACGGAAGAAATAGAACCCCTCGATCAATTCATGAGTGTTGGCAGACACAAAAATGGAAAGCATCTGGACGCAGATGGTTGGAATGCGATCCGGGCATATATCAAAAATCTGCAGGATACCGTTAAACAACAGGGTTTATGGGGCTTTCACCTCGGGCCGGATCTTGGCGGTCCGGGTTTGGGTCAGGTCAAACTGTGTCTTTTGAATGAAATTCTCGGTCGTACCCGAATGGGTCCAACTATATTCGGTTGCCAGGCGCCCGATACCGGTAATATGGAATTGATTGCGCACAACGGTTCGGACGAGCAAAAACAGAAGTATCTTGAACCGTTATTATCAGGTGAAAAACACTCCGCCTATTCGATGACCGAACCGCATGCTGGTGGACCCGAAGAGTTCAAGTGTGCTGCTCGCCGGGATGGAGATGATTGGGTGATCAGTGGCGAGAAGTGGTTCACCTCAAATGGTGTTGGTTCAGACTTTCTTATCGTGATGGCGATAACAGATCCAGACAAGCCGATGCTCGAAAAGGCTTCGATGTTCATCGTGGATACAGATACACCAGGGGTAGAAGTCGTTCGTAATGTGCATACCATAGGCACGCCACTTGGAGAAAACTATAAGACCGATGGCGGACGGGGCGGCCATGCCTACATTCGTTATAACGATGTCAGAGTGCCAGCAGATGCACTGCTTGGTGAGGAAGGGGCAGGCTTTGTCGGATCTCAGACAAGGTTGGCCGGGGGTCGAATACACCATGCAATGCGGGCTGTTGGCGTTTGTACAAAAGCGCTCGACATGGCTTGTGAAAGAGCGCTGAGTCGCCGTGCCAGAGGATCGTTGCTGGCTGATCTGCAGATGGTTCAACAGGATCTGGCAGACTCCTATATTCAGCTCAAGCAGTTTCGATTGCACGTTCTCTATACAGCCTGGCTGATTGACAAAACAGGTTCTTATACCCGCGAGATCCGCAAGGAAATTGCATCGATCAAGATTAGTGCAGCAAAGGTCAACCATGACATTATCTACCGGGCCATTCACCTGCATGGCGCGCTGGGCATGTCGAATGAAACGCCGCTGGGAGCCATGTGGCTTTCTGCTCCCCAGATGGGGATTATGGACGGTACCACCGAAGTTCATAAAGCCAACCTGGCTAAATTAATGTTGAGAGAGTATGAGCCGTCAGATGACCTCTTCCCAACCTATCATCTACCCAAGCTGATCAATAAGGCGCAGGAGAAGTTCGACAAAGTGGTCGATGACTTCCTGGCTGCCTAGCAGCAAAAGTGTGCAGGGCAAAAACCCCTTCGGTTTTTGCCCTCATATACCCCTCCCGGATTTCAATGAAATTACTCATTGATCAAATATCACTCAGATAAATCTGAACTCCCTGCGGTATTTGGCTGTCCCATTTCTAGTCGAAATTAGAACGATAAAATTAGAACAACAAATTTAGAAAGATAAAATTAAAACAATCTGCGATTCTGGTTCAAAAATACTCCAGGTTGGTCTGAAGCAGAGTGCTGCTGGATAACCTCAAAATGATACTCGCTTCTGAGCAAGCGATACCAGTCGTCAGCTAATCTATACTAAATTGCAGTAAATGATTTTAAGATTGTCACCTTCATCGGTACAGAGTTGATACGATATGGGATTGTTACCACCAAACAGCGTTTTTCTATTCGCATCCACCTGTTAAGCTGTTAGATACCAGTATTCATGGGAGAGTACGATGAGTAGCCAAAATAGAAGCCTAAGGAACATGTTTGTCAGGCCCAGGTTTCAAATGAGGATAAGCCTTTACTATATTGTTATTGGCGGGTTGATTCTTTGTGCTGTCGGTTTCCTGGTTCTCAATAAGCTTGATGCGGTGCAGGCGATAATGAATAGTGGCGCAAATATTGACTATCAGACCCAGTCACAGATAAACGAGATGTTACTTGAATCGGTACAGATGTCTCTGATTGGCTTTGGTGTTTTTATTCTCTTCTCCTTCCTCTTCGCGCTGGTAGTCAGTCATCGAATAGCAGGACCACAAATGGCAATAGTTGCCTATATCGAAGAACTCAAAAAAGGTAATTACGACTATAAGCGTAACCTTCGCCCCCATGATGAACTTTCAGAAATTATGGATTCGCTGAAAGAACTCGCGCCAATCCTGAAAGCAGACAAAGCACAGGAGTAATGATGCGTCCTGGTTATTTGGGCCAGAACATGACCCCGGCTCGCGGCTTTACATTGATCGAACTGATGATAGTGGTCGCTATCATCGGCATCATCGCTGCAGTCGGCTTGCCTGCTTATCGCAGTTATATCGAAACTGCGAATATGACCAAGGTTAATTCAGCCTATGAACATGCAGTTAGATTAGTCCAGCAGGAGTTTTCAAAAGACACCACCCGCCTGTCTCTGGGACTTGTCTCATCATTACCTCAGAGCGAAGATGCGTGGATTGATGTATTCGATAAAGGATCCCAGAGCATTGCGCCAGGAGGCGGTCCAATTTATCTCTCGAATTCCGGGAAGAAAAAGGGAGACGAAACAACCGGCGCTGTTTACGTAAAGTGGGACAAGAAAAAGCAGCGGGTCGAAATTCTAAGGCCGGCCTATCTTGCCCTTGATCAATTCAAAGCAAAAATCACCCGCGACTCAGTCGATATAGAAAAGAAAAAGTAAAAACGGAACTATTAAGGCAGGGCTGTTAAGGCGGGGCTATTTAGGCGGGCTATTTAGGCGGGCATATGAAAACAGTTTTATTGGGGCGAACGGGTCTCACAGTGAGTGTTGCCGGTCTTGGTTGTGGTGGCCACAGCCGTCTCGGCATGGCCAGGGGTAAGAGCGAAACCCAGGCCGCTCAGGTGGTTCAATCGGCACTTGATCTCGGCATTAATTTTATTGACACAGCTCGCGCATATGGTACCGAGCCTGCAGTCGGCAGGGCGACTAAAGACAGGCGGAGTGACGTGGTCATTTCAACCAAATCGACGGTAGGCGGGCGAGATGGGTTATTGTCTGGCGATGAAATTGTTGGCTCGCTGGATAAGAGCCTGAAGCGATTGCAAACGGATTATATTGAGATTTTCAACCTGCACGGTGTTACCGTTGAGCAATATCCCCATTGTAGAGATGAAATCGTACCTGCCCTGCTCAAGCAGAAAGAAAAAGGAAAAATAGGATTTCTCGGAATTACTGAAACATTTGTCAGAGATCCATCTCATGAGATGCTCAAACTTGCATTGCCTGACGACATCTTTGATGTGGTGATGGTCGGCTTCAATCTTCTGAACCCAAGTGCAAGACACTCTGTATTCCCGATGACGATAAAAAACGATGTTGCGACACAGATAATGTTTGCGGTTCGAAGGGCGCTGAGCCAACCGGCTGCGCTCAAGGAGGTCATCGAGAACCTCGTTGCGGAAGGTGAAATCGACCCGGGAACAATAAACCGGGAAGCTCCACTTGGATTTGTTGAGGAACATAGCGACATCAAGTCTATCGTTCAATCTGCCTATCGTTTTTGCAGCCATGAATCAGGGGCAACAGTCGTCCTGACAGGTACTGGTAATGTTGAGCACCTGAAAGAGAACATAGATTCGATTCTGGCGGATCCACTCCCCGCAGAAATACTGGATAAACTCGAGTCCATTTTCGGGCGGGTGGACTCTGTATCCGGTAACTGACCTCATCAATCCCTGATGGTACCTGTTCAATGAGTGTTGATATGCTAGGCTCCTTCCCTGATTCTCTCTAACAAAACGTGAACTGATCCGGAAATAGCAGGAGCCTCGAAGTGACGACAGAATATTACGAACGTGTACTCTTTGAAAAAGTGGATCGCGTGGCAGTCATAACTCTCAACCGACCGGAACGTCTAAATGCTTTTGATAGTGATATGTATGAAGGCGTAAATGCAGCGATGGAAGCATTCAGAGACGATGATGAGCTATGGGTGGCAATTATTCAGGCGAATGGAGACCGTGCTTTTAGCGCTGGCGCTGATATGAATGCATTGAATGAGAATGCAGCAAAAGGAATTACCTCGGCTCTGGGTGGACTCTTGATTGACGAAGAAATGGTCACCAACAAACCCATAATAGCTGCGGTGCATGGGCATTGCGTCGGTGAAGGTGTCAATCTGATTCTAGGATGCGATATGGTATTTGCAGATGCTTCAGCTAATTTCATGATCTCAGAGGCAAAGGTTGGCACCAATGCGGTTGATATCCCTATAAAGCTGGCAAAGAAGGTGGGATATGCAAAAGCATTTGCCTTTTTGACACCGGGTGATGGGAAGAGTGCCGCGTGGTGTGAAATGGCAGGTCTGGTAGAAGTGGTGACGCCAGAAGGCAAGGTAGAAGAAGAAGCTCTGGCATTTGCCAGGAGAATTTGTGAGGAGAGTGGACCGCTGGCAGTTAGAGCCCAAAAAGAAACTTTGTGGCGAGCAGTTTTTGAAGATGAGCATGTGGCCAAACAGAAAGGTTCTGAAATGAGGCAAATGATACGAAAATCCGAAGACTATGCCGAAGGTCGTCAGGCTTTCCTTGCGAAGAGAAAACCTCAATTTAAAGCCAGGTAATATTGCGCAGATAGGCAAACCGGAGAGGATGGCAAGACGGTTCAGGTGAATATTTTGAAGATATGGCGCTGGCCATTAGTCGCGGTTGCTCTCATCATGATATTGCTGCCGCTTCTCTGGCCGATTGAGAAATCCAAGCGTTGGAATATTGAGCCTGACGAAAAACTTCTTTCGTCAAAACGTGAATACTTGAATAGGCTGGGAGAACTTGAGCCCGGTGAAACACCCAACATTATTCTGATTGTTGCGGATGATCTCGGCAAATACGATGTCTCGTTGTATAACCATGCGCCAATGGCGACACCCAATATTGATGAACTCGGCGAAATGGGCATTACATTCAACAGTGCATTTGCAACTGCCCCAATCTGTTCCCCTTCAAGAGCAGGGTTGTTAACCGGTCGCTATCAAAACAGATTTGGTTTTGAGTCGCAGCCGATGCAGCGATATGTACGCAATTATCTTGAATATATTGGGTTTCGTTTTCTGATCAGCACTGATGAGATGCAGCCTCTTTTATATCCGTCTTATCCGCCTAAGGACCAACAATTGAAGCAGGGCTTGCCACTTTCCGAAATTACCCTCGCTGAGGTATTTGATGCGGTTGGCTACAACACCGCAATTATAGGTAAGTGGCATCTGGGCTACAGCGACGAAAATCATCCTCTTCGGTTCGGATTTAATTTTCAATATGGGTTTATGGAAGCATTCTCACTATATGACGATGAAGACGACCCTGGCATCGTAAATTATCATCACGATCTGTTCTGGGAGGAGCATATCTGGGATCAACAGCGTAGCGGGCCATCTTCAATCACAAGAGATGGTAAGGAGATAGTCGAAACACGTTATCTTACCGATGCAATTGTTGAAGAAACCAAACACTTTATTTCGGAATCGATGGAGCGTGGAGAACCGTTTTTCACGTACCTTCCGTTCAATGCACCCCATACCCCCTTCCAGGCAAGGAAATCTGACTATGAAGCGCTCGATCATATTGCGGATGACAATCAGCGAACTTATCTGGCTATGATTTCAAGACTGGATTGGGCTGTTGGGGAGCTAAGCCGCTTTCTGCAAGCGAAAGGCATAGCTGAGGATACACTAATTATTTTTACCAGCGATAATGGTGGCGCTCACTATACCGGTGCGACAGATAACGGTCCGTTGCGTGCGGGCAAGTTTACCCAATTCGATGGTGGGCTTGCGGTACCGCTGATGATGTACTGGCCAGGCAGGCTTGAAAGGAAAGTGATGCAGGAGAACGTTTTGCTTACGGATTTATTCTCGACGTTGACACACCTTCTTGGGGTGCCGTTGCCAGAAGATCGCGAATATGACTCTGTTAACCTGCTTGCTGAATCGCTGTACAAGGTAGCAGGTGACAGACCGCTCCAGTGGAGGAGCGACTACAACCGTGCGGTGCGTTTTGATCGCTTTAAACTTATGCAGAATTTAAGGGACGGCACGACTCATCTATATGATGTCAAATCGGACATGGGTGAAGAAAACAATCTGGCTGAATCCCACCAGCGGGAGATTGAAAAACTTGAGTCATACGCAGATGCCTGGGAAAGAGATATGAAAGAACCGCTTTGGCCACGGGTAATGGACTATCTGCTTGAGAGCAATGGTGAGTACTTCTGGTTCGCAATTTAGCCAACGACTCCGAAGAACTCATTATTGCGAAAGAAACCTCTTGAAAAGTAATTAACGGAGGGGTATTTTCTGGACTTGAGCGTAAAGAACGCCTCCGGTCCGCGGGAAGGGCTTAGCCCATCAAGGTACGATCACAAATTCTACCTCTATTCTTCTCGATGCGGACACGAGACAAAAAGATTGGAGGCCAATCATGCCAAACGGCAAAGACGCAAATCATACTACTCTTCCTGATAACCCGAATCTCGATCATTTGAAGGGGCAGGCGAAAGCACTGCTCAAATCATTCTGTGATGGCGATAAGCAGGCGCAGGATCGCATGTCCACTTATTTTGAAAACGATGCATCACCAACGCTGGCGAAAGCACAATTGGTACTGGCCCGTGAGTACGGATTTTCAAGCTGGGAGACTCTCCGGAAGCGAATCGAGGAAAAACATAAGGGTCGGCTACTCAAGAACCGTTTCCTGCTTGAGTCAAGACTTGGGTCAGGACCCATGGGAGATGTCTACAAAGCCCTTGATCTAAGGCAGAAGGAAGCCGGAGCGAGTAATCCCTACCTTGCCATCAAGTTGTTAAATGAAGCCTACTATCGTGATAAAGATGCACTGAAGGCGCTGCAAAGGGAGGCTTCACGAACCAGGGGAATCCATCATCCTAATGTCATGGCTGTATACGATTTTGACCGTGAGGGTGATACCTGCTTTATGTCGATGCCGCTGGAGGAGGGTGAACCGCTCGATGAATATCTCAGGCAACACCGCGAAGATCTGTCTCAGGATGAGATCCTGACCATCATCGATGGTATTTGCAGGGGTTTAATGGCTGCCCATGACACGGGAACCATCCACTGTGATTTTAAGCCAGGGAATGTTTTTTATACTGTGAACAGGGTCCCCATGATATTTGATTTTGGTGTTGCGAGTGGAATTGATGAAGATTCATCTGATCAAAAGGCCGAGTTCAGATCAGGGTCCGTCGCCGCTTCCACGACAGCCTATATCAGCTATGAAAGGCTGACAGGTGCAGCACCAACGATAGCAGACGACGTATTTTCACTTGCAATTACTGCTTATGAGTTACTGGCAGGCAAGCACCCGTTTGGGAGGCTTGCGTCAGACAAAGCGTTAGGAAGGGATCTCAAGGTCGAAGCAATTTCATCCATAACATCAAACCAATGGCAGGCGCTGAGTAATGCTCTTGAAATCAAAGTAGAAGATCGGACGAAAACGGTAAACGGATTTCATGATGCATTCTTTAACGATAGCACCGGTTAGATTTCTGATTCGAAAACTACGAAAACCGGAACTGGTCATCCGTTAGATGGGAAAAGTGCTGTCCTGATAGTAACAAATCAATTGTTCTCTCGTCAGTTGGCAGCACGCTTTCGAGATTTTCTTGCTCGCTCTATTTCTTCCATGATAAGGCGTGGTTGAATCGACCTGGCGGCTGGTTCAATGGCATTATTGATAATTGATTGATTTGTTCTATACGATGTACCGGGTTGATCACGCAGCAGGAAATTAAAATCAACCAGGTACCTGCGTACAGTTACATGATCCAGTGTCGCCGGGTTGGTGAAGTGCGCCATCCATTCAATCAGATGTTCATTGACTTCAGTTTCGGAGTAGATTGTTCGCGAGTCCAGGAAAGATGCCGCGAGCGCAAGAAAGATCAGCTTGTCGTTTCTGCTCCTGGGCAGTCGCTTCATAGGGCCACTTTTGAGGAGTCGCCTGAATAGTGTCCCAGCTTCTTGTTTGTTTACCATGCCTGTTACTTCGTAGTCGTCGGTTAATCCGCTATCAATGCGGTGGCCAGTGTTTATTCATAATTGAATCCGAATGAGTGATGTCTGGCAATGGAACCGTCAGCATCCTGGAAAGTGTAGCAACTGCTGGTATGAACAGAGAAGACCGTTGCGCGAGCGATGTACGAAAGGCGAGAGGGATCAGGTTCAGAGCTGTGGCAATCTGATCGTCCAGCGGACATTTATCTCTTTTTGATCACGCAGGGGCGACAAGAGGTCAGGTAGTTAAGCATTTTATAAATAGCTTTACAGATATATATTGATATAGTTAAATATCTGACCATGAATACATTTATGATCCTTTCCGATCCCAACCGCCGTCAGATCCTGAATCTACTGCTCGATGGCCCCAGGCCCGTTAACTCTGTCGTGGACAATATTGGCATGAGTCAACCAGTCGTATCGAAGCATCTCAGAATCTTGAAAGATGCCGGGTTGGTCAACGTCACTCCTGACGGGCAACGCCGACTGTACAGTATTCGCCCTGAACCCCTGCTTGAAATAGAAAACTGGCTGACGCCCTATCGGGCGTTCTGGAAAGGAAAAATAGATGCACTCAGCGACTATCTCGATGAAAGCACCACGGAGGAGAATAGAGATGGACAAAAAGAGAGAAGATCCGGATAGATCACGACTCGGCACGGTAGGGAAACTAGCCGACGGTCGATCATATGTTCGATTTGAGCGCTATCTCAATCACACGGTAGAAGAAGTCTGGGCTGCATTGACCGAACCGCAACATCTCGCTCGCTGGTTCCCCGGGATCAAGCTGACCCCGGAAGAAGGAGGCAGCTTTGAAATATGGTTCAGCGAGGAATGTGAGGGACCGGCGCATCTAAGTGGCACAGTGAGTACCTATAAACCGCCGGGCGTACTTGAGATGGGTTCGATGCGGTGGGAGCTGACACCCAGGGACAAGGGTTGCATGCTGGTGTTTACCGATATCCTGGCGTTCGATAATTCCCGTACCAGGGCTGAATTCACCAATTCGGTGCTTGGTGGGTGGCATAAGTACATGGATATGCTCGAGTATTCCTTTGAAGGTGGCGAGGGCGACCCGAGAGATGAGCCTGAATTCGATTACTCAAGGGTAGAGGTAGAGGGACGCGAGCAATAGCGTTAAACCAGGATCTCAAATATAGTGTCGAGCCTCTGTAAATCCGTTGGCGTGTGATGCCAGCTATACTCCTGGAATTACTATTCTGGCGAATATCCTGGTGGGATAGTTACCGACATGGGCAGACTTGCTCGTGAGACCGGTAGCACCCATAATCGAAGCACATTCACCATTGCGGGATTGTTATGAGACAAGTAGTAACTGCGAGTCTCTCGGGCGTATTTCTGAGTATCTTCCTGATTTGCAACGCCATCGGTGCCGAACCTGTCCAGCGAGACAACTTCGACTGGCCGTCCTATGGCATGAACAAACAGATGACAAAATATGCCGATCTGGATCAGATAAATCGGAAAAATGTAGCGAACCTTGAGGTCGCCTGGACATGGGAACCACCGGATGGAGAGTTGCTTGATGCCATCGGTTCAAAGCCCGGAACCAATTTCTTCGAAGCCATCGCATCCAGCGGATTCAAGAGTACGCCAATCAAGATTGGCGACACGCTGTTTGTCAGCACGCCTATGGGCTATGTGGCAGCCATAGATGCAAAGACTGGCAAGAAGAAGTGGATCTTCGATACTCGCACCTATGACGATGGTCGCCCGGCCAACATTGGCTTCAATCACCGTGGTGTTTCCTATTTCGAGGATGGCGACAAACGACGAATCCTGATGGGTACAAACAATGCCTATCTCTGGTCGCTCAACGCTGATACAGGCGTGCCTGATCCGCACTTCGGTCAGGCTGGTCGGGTAGATCTGACCAAGGGTCTGGGTCAGGAAGTTGATCGTTCGAAATACTCCAATACGGTCGCTGTCATGATCGTCGACAATATGGTCGTGATGGGTTCCGTCATTTCGGATATGCCCCTTGTTGGATGGCATACAAAGAAACAAAGCGAGATGCCACCTGGGCATATCCGTGGTTTTGATGTCCATACTGGCGAACAAAAATGGATATTCCATTCCATACCCAGACCGGGTGAGGAAGGCAATGACACCTGGGAGAACGACTCCTGGAAGGTCACGGGTTCTACCAACGTCTGGACCCTGATGTCTGCTGATCCGGAACTTGGTTATGTCTACCTGCCTTTTGGTGCGCCCAGTAATGACTGGTATGGCGGGCAGCGACTTGGCGATAACCTCTTCGGTAACAGTATTGTCTGCTTGAACGCGAGTACCGGTGAATTGGTCTGGTATTTTCAGACGGTGCATCATGATCTATGGGACTGGGATTTGCCCGCGCCACCCGTACTGGTCGATATCACCGTGGACGGTAAAGAAATCAAGGCAGTTGCCCAGGCGTCGAAACAGGCCTTTCTCTATGTGCTGGACCGGGTTACCGGTAAACCCGTCTGGCCTATCGAAGAGCGGCCTGTACCCGCGAGTGATGTGCCGGGTGAGCGAACGGCAGCGACACAGCCATTTCCGACCAAACCGGCGCCCTTCGACAGACAGGGCCTCGATGATGATGATTTCATTGATTTCACGCCTGAATTGAAAGCAGCAGCCAAAAAGATCGTAAGCAAATTCAGAAATGACGGTTTCTTCACACCACCTTCGATCCAGGGCTCAATACAGTTGCCGGGTGATGGCGGTGGTGCGGAGTGGAATAGCGTCGCTTTTGATCCCGAGACTTCGTTGCTTTATGTTTCATCGGCAACTAACGCCATTGTATCCACACTGGTAAAACAGGACCCTGAAGTGACCGAATACAGGTACTTGCGAGGTGGTGATCGCTCAACCCGTGGGCCAAAACGATTGCCGTTGACCAAACCACCCTATAGCCGCATCAGCGCTATAAATCTCAATACCGGTGACTATGCCTTCGTTGTACCGAACGGCGACGGTCCCCGTCAGCGAGTGATCGACCTGGGCATTCCCGATCCCGGTCCTCTGGGCGGTGGTGGTTATGCCAGTCCAATTGTAACGAAGACGTTGCTTATCGCTGCCGCTTCAAACAATAAGCCGGTTCTGCGCGCGATGGAAAAAGCAACCGGCGAAACTATCCATGAGATAGACCTTCCCGGATATGCGGCTGGCGTACCGATGACGTATTCGGTAGATGGTAAACAGTATATTGTTCTCGCTGTGATAATTAACGGTCGCAAATCCCAGTTAACGGCCTATGCATTGCCATAGTCGCTTTGTTTTATTGGAAGAATAAAAGCTGACAGGAACAATGCTGGAACTGGAAGACGACATGTGATCGAGGAATAGTATTTAGCGATGAGCGCGAAAAGAGAATCAGCGCGCGACCTATTTGCAGATTAGAGGACGTAACGATGGAACTGGATTATGTGATTTACGAAGAAATAGACACGATAGCCAAACTTACGATCAACAGACCAGATGTGATGAATGTCATCAGCCGCAAGGTATATTCAGAACTGGATGCTGCCTTCAGTCACGCTGAAGATAATGATGAGATCAAAGTGATCATAGTGACTGGTAGCGGCGAGAATTTTGGTGCCGGCCATGATATCGGATCACAGGATATGCGTGATGAACTAGACGAATACCCCCGGGACATGACTGCCATGGGTCGGCTAACGGCCATGGACAGGGGCGTTTACTGGAGGCTGCATGATCGTTGGAGAAATATAGGCAAGCCAACAATCGCGATGGTCAGAGGTTTTTGTATCATGGGATCGTGGATGCTCGCAGCGACCTGTGATCTTGCAATGGCATCCGAAACGGCAAAATTTGCTGATCGTTCAGTCCGATGGGGTGGTGCACATCACGAATATCCGACCCAGTTCTGGGAACTCGGTATCAAAAAAGCAAAGGAATACCTCTGGACAGGAGATTTCATAGATGCAGAAGAAGCGCATCGGTTGGGCATGGTGAACCATGTGGTTCCTGATGAAAAGCTGGAGGAATCAACGCTCTGGCTGGCCAGACGGATCGCGATAAACAGCCCCTACGGGCTGAAACTGTCAAAGATGTCAATCAACCAGGCTGCGGATATTATGGGCCAGAGCGCTGCCGTAAGGGCTTCCGGAAACTTCTGGCTCGTGGGTACGGGCGCCCGAAGCGCAGAGGGTACCCGCGATTCAACGGATATGGTTGACTGGTCGAAAGACCGCAATGCAGCCTTTAATGATCAGGATCCCCGACCCTGGTAGTGATTGGGGTCTTATCCGTTGTGAACTAACTGTTGTTTGCAAATTGCTCAACCAGGCGTATAAAAGTAATCTCTGAATAGTAAGAAAAGCGACTGCAAGGAGGATGAATGTC
>CAZJRI010000003.1:0-46739 GCA_964548025.1 uncultured Pseudomonadales bacterium | reverse complement strand
GAGACCAGAAAATTACCTGAAGGATTCGACTGGAAATCTTTTACGCCAGACGACTCACCAAAAACACCAATGGATGTTATGGCGGATCCGAAGCACCAGGACCTGTCCACACCAGATCTTGCAGAAGGTGATCTGGCTTATGATTTCGAGAGCAGGATCTACGATTATTCTGATGGCACTGAAAAAGATACAGGCAAGGTATTCAATTTACTTGAAGTTGCAAAGGAGAAGCCTGTTGCACTGATATTCGGTTCGTACACTTGACCACCCTTCCGGGTTCAGTTGGAACCCCTGCATAAATTGTGGGAGCAGTACGGTGACACAGTCGAATTTGTTGTGGTCTATATTCGTGAGGCGCATCCTGAGGACGGTTGGGTTGTTTCCATGAATCGCGAACAGGATATTGCATTTGACGATCCGACGAATGATGAAGAACGTCACGAAGCTGCCAGCGCCTGCGCGCTGCGATTAAAGATTCGTATGCCGGTTGTTGTCGATGAGATTGACGACAAGATTGCCAGTGCCTATGGTGCGCTACCTGATCGACTTTACCTGGTCGGCAAAGGCGGCAAGATTGAATACCAGGGTGCACAGGGGCCGTGGGGGTTCGGTCCGGAAAAATTGGAAGCTGCGCTGGAAAAGCTCTGATCCGAACGGTAGGTGAATGTGCGGAGTACATGGATGTGAGGAGTGAGTAACGAAGAGAGAAGTCTGGGTTCGAAACGGCGCCAGCAATATCGAGAACAATTGCGACAAGAAACTATCTCGCCTTAACTCATCTTATAATCTACTCCCGAATCAACTCCGCAATAGCAATACCCGACTCACCAGCCACCGCATAGAGTAAGAATATGCGATCGCCTTCTACATAAATCGCCGGGTCTCTTAATTGATTCACAGGGTGATATGCAACACTACGCATACTGGGTTCCAGGGGTTTATTGGCACCTTCCCACTCTTTCTCCGGTCTCAGAATTTCAACTTCATCCGAAGTTGTCCAGGTTGACCAGTCTCCCGAGATATCGATTGTGGATAAAAGAATTCTCTCAGGTATATCGGCAACCCTCGTCCAGAAAACCAGGAGCTTCTGGTCCTGTAAGAGCAGCGCCGCATGACGCATATTCGCTTCAAACAGCCTCGGTCCCTCCTCAAAACCGGTGAAACCATCTTCTGATCGGTAAAACTGACCGGGCATGGACATGGCGTAGTGATAGCCCTGATACTGGAATACACGCATATAGGATCGGCCAAGCAGTTCTTCTTTGGCAGTGAAATCTATGCCATTGTCTGAGGTGGCAACTCTTGTTAGCTGGCTTGCGAAGGCATTGAGGCCATGGAAGTACATGATGATTTTTTTGTTCGCATTGTCGACGTGTACGTCCGGTGAAGCGATATGAGGAACGGTCATGTCCAGCACGATATCATGGGGATACCTGATGCCTTCCGTCCTCTTTCTTGCCTCTTGAAGAATTTCTGGTGCCACTTCCGGCGGTTCGACCGGGAACCTTGATTCAGCCAGTTGCAGACTGCCGGGTTCGTGAACGGTCCATGGACCACTCAGCTTATCGGCATAGGCAAGACGGATATATTCCCCCTTGTGGTCTGCGAAATAGAGGTAATAAGAGCCGAGTGGGTTCTGTACCCAGGACGGTACTTTGATCAATGATGGGCCCTGGATATTGGCGCCGATTGAATCGCTGGTTGATGAGCTGATAATCGGACCTTCCAACAATCTTTCTATGGTGAACATGCGGTTCTCCCCGATGTCATCAGATTGAATAGTGCTTTCATAGGGTTCTGAGGAACATGAAGAAAGAACGAGTAATAGTAATATTCCAGAGACTATGTGATGCAATTTTTTCTCACGGCAAAAACATTGGTTCAGATGGTAACAAGTTTTACCGCTGGTCGTCATAAGGCTGATCTATACCTGCAAACAGGGACATTGACACTGGTAGATTTCGATATATATATTTGTCTGCTATTCAAATAGCAGAAGAGGCAATTGGCAATGGCAGAGAACGTAAAGATCGCGGGTGTTGGGATGATTCCATTTACCAAACCGGGGAAGAGTGACGATTACCCGGATATGGGGGAAACAGCAGCGCGGCTGGCGATTGAAGATGCTGGTATCTCGTATGATGCGATTGATCAGGCCTATGTGGGATACGTTTACGGCGACTCAACTGCGGGTCAGGCCGCTATGTATGGTCTGGGGCTAACAGGAATTCCCATTGTTAACGTCAATAATAATTGTGCGACCGGTTCGTCTGCCTTGTTTCTCGCACGACAGGCTGTTGCCTCAGGGATGGTGGACTGTGCGCTGGCACTGGGCTTTGAGCAAATGGTACCCGGTGCACTCGGTGCGACATTTACAGACAGACCAAATCCCATGAAGAGAATGTTCAAGGAAATGGTTGCCCTGCAAGGCGTTGACAAGCAAGCGCCAGGTGCTGCCCAGTATTTTGGCGGTGCAGGTCGAGAATATGCGGAAGAATATGGCACCAGGCCGGAGACTTTCGCCAAGATTGCAGAGAAGGCAAGACAGCATGCAGCAAACAATCCATATGCGGTCTTTCGTGAAACGCTGTCGGTTGAGGAAATCATGGCCTCTCCGCATATTTATGGTGTTCTGACCCGGTTCCAGTGTTGCCCGCCCACCTGTGGCGCAGCAGCGGCGGTTGTATGCAGTGCCGATTTTGCCAAGAAGCATGGATTGAATAATGTGGTAACGGTAAAAGCGCAGGCAATGACCACCGACTTTGAGAGTACTTTGGAAGATCATTCGATGCGCAAGCTGGTCGGTTACGACATGGCTAAAGTAGCAGCAGAGAAAGTATATGAAGAAGCGGGAGTCGGACCCGAGGATGTGCAGGTGGTCGAACTCCATGACTGTTTTACGGCAAATGAGCTGTTGACATACGAAGCCCTTGGCCTGACCGGAGAAGGCACTGCTGAGAAGTTCATATGGGATGCCGATAATACCTATGGCGGTCGAGTGGTTACCAATCCTTCTGGTGGTTTGCTCTCCAAAGGCCATCCACTGGGTGCGACGGGTCTGGCCCAGTGCACCGAACTGGTTTGGCAGCTTCGCGGTGAAGCGGAGGATCGACAGGTAGAAGGTGTAACGCACGCTCTACAGCACAATCTCGGTCTTGGTGGTGCCTGTGTCGTGACTATGTATTCAAACGAGTAATACTCAGGAAGCGATAAAAGATATATCTCAGGTCCAGGTATTCGATGCGATCTTTGTTGTAGCGGGTACCTGCGTCTGGCACGACGATAATTTCAATATGAGAAGTAAAAATGACGGGTAAAATGACTCGCCAGGAGGCGATTGCGCAACTTACGGCTGCTGGACAGGAATATGAACTTGAGAAGATCGATCTTTATGGTCGACAAGTTCGGGGATTCAGAAACGGATCTCAGACACTGAGGGCACACTTTGAAGAAAATCAGAGTGATGAAACCTTTCTTGTCTACGACGATGAGCGATATACCTACAGGGAGAGTTATCAACTGTCCTGTCGGTTAGCAAATGCCCTGATGGACAGATACGGTATTCAAAAAGGCGACCGGGTTGCCATCTCGATGCGAAATTTCCCCGAGTGGATTCTTGCATTTCAGGCAGTAACATCAATTGGTGCAATTGCAGTCGCGATGAATTCTCTGTGGACTGCTGAAGAGATGGAGTTTGGATTAATGGACAGTGGCGCCAAGGTTTTATTTGCTGATCAGGAGCGTGTTGACCGGGTCCGATCCGTACTGCCGAATCTGGATATTCAGATTATTGCCTGTCGACTGACCAAACCGCTGCCAGAAGACATGGTTGAGATAAATACGCTGCTTGAACCTCGTAACACGAGTTCCATGCCGGAGGTTGAAGTCAATTCGGTTGATGATGCAACAATTCTTTATACCTCGGGCTCCACAGGCCACCCCAAAGGTGCCGTATCATCTCATCGCAATATCATGTCATCTCTCAGATCCTGGGAACTCGATGTTCAAATCGCGCTTCTGCGAAACAATATGACAATGCCAGAGCCAGTGGTTCAACCAGCGACATTGCTTGCCGTTCCGTTATTCCATGCGACCGGTTTGCATGCTGGTCTTTTAGGCGGATACAAGAATCAGCGTAAAGTTGTACTTATGTTCAAATGGAATGCAGAGCTTGGCGCCGAACTTATCGAGCGGGAAAAGATAGGATCGTTCATTGCACCTGCGGCGATGACGGGTGACCTGGTTGAAACAGCCAGGCGAACCAGCCGCGATTTAAGTTCACTCGCATCTGTCGGCGGCGGAGGCGCACCCCGGGCACCGGAGCAGGTAAAGAATATCGCTTCAACATTTGAAAATGCGATGCCGGGCACCGGTTGGGGCATGACAGAAACCAATGCGATTGGCACTGGCATAGGTGGAGAGGACTATCTTGAGCGTCCTTCGAGTTCAGGATGCTGTTCCGCTGTGCTGGATATCAAGATAGTAGATGATGAGGGCAACGCCCTGCCAGGCGGCGAACGAGGTGAAATCTTAATCCATGGCACCTCCGTTATCCGGGGTTATTGGGATCGTCCTGAAGCCAATGCAGTGACATTTATAGACGGCTGGCTCAGAACGGGCGATGTTGGCTATGTTGATGAGCAGGGGTTCTTGTATATTGTTGATAGAATAAAGGATCTGGTTATTCGTGGTGGCGAGAACATTGGTTGTGCAGAGGTTGAAGCAGGTCTGCTGGCGCATGATCAGGTGCTTGAAGCATCAGTCTATGCGATACCTGATGAGCGGCTTGGCGAAGAAGTTGGCGCGACTATTTATACCAGCGGACCAATCGATGAAGACGGATTGCGGGGGTTTCTGCTGGATCATATTGCGAAATTCAAGCATCCAAGGTATTTGACTGTGACCGACGAACCGCTGCTGAGAATAGCATCGGGAAAGATAGACAAGCGTCGAATTCGTGAAAATGCGGTGAAGGCGCTGGGTGGATAGGGAATTCACAACTAGGGGAGAAGCATGACGCTAACCGTATACCTATCAGGAGAAATCCATACAGACTGGCGAGATGAAGTTATTTCAGGCGCTTCGAAAAGAGGGCTCGATATAGAATTCACTTCTGCAGTTACCGAGCACGATGCGAGCGATGCAGCGGGTGATGTTCTCGGAAGTGAACAGAATAATTTCTGGCGTGATCACAAGTCGGCCAAGGTTAATGCCATCAGAACGAAGACACAGATTGAGATGAGCGATGTCGTCGTTGTGCGTTTCGGGGAGAAATTCAAGCAGTGGAACGCAGCATTTGATGCAGGATACTGCGCGGCAATGGGTAAACCCTATATTACCCTGCATGATGCCGACATCGTGCATCCGTTGAAAGAAGTGGACGCTGCTGCATTGGCATGGGCAACCACTACTGACCAGGTGGTTGAAATACTGCAGTATGTGACGCGACAGTAGGCTGTTGTTAGCTCTACAGTGCCTGAATTAGACAAACTAGACCTCAAAACGGATGCGACCCCGGGCCATCCCGCCAGCAATACCAATCGGTGTTCCGTCAGCACGCCAGCAGGATGCCCCGGTCATATCATTATTATCGAATGCGATCATGCCCATGCCGCCACCGATAATTTTTAGATCGCTGATGGTATGACCTCGCCGGATTAATTCAGAACGTAATTCCTCTGGGTAGGCAGACTCCATTTCAAGATCTTCTCCCAGAGTCCAGATTCGGGGTGCTTCTACTGCCTCCTGCGGGCTCATGCCATGATCAATTAGATTAACAATAGCCTGCAGGGCACTGGGGAAGATTCTTGTGCCGCCGACGAGACCAAGGGCGAATGCAGGTTTCGAGTCCTTCTCAATGATGGTCGGTGACATGCTGCTGGTCACTCTTTTCCCCGGTTGTATTGAATTTGCGGTACCAGGATGAGGATCGAATATATTCATCGTATTGTTCAGCAACATTCCCGTTCCGGGTACTGTCACCTTTGAACCAAAAGCGCTGTGAATTGTATGAGTCGCAGCAATAACATTCCCGTCCTGGTCTGCGGCGGTGAGATGGGTCGTATGATTAGACTCTCGACTATAAGCAGTATTAACCTTCCGGGCTGCACCCAGGTCTATTTCGCTGCGCCTGCTGTCCGCGTAGGCTTTATCAATGAGCATTGAAACAGGCACATCAACGAATGCGGGATCACCGGTATATTGATTTCGATCTTCGAAGCCGATCTTCAGGACTTCAGCTAACAGGTGTACAGAGTCAGCAGTGCCAAATCCCTTGGTGCTGATATCATAAGCTTCCAGAATATTGAGCATCTCTATAACATGGACGCCACCGGCAGTAGGTGGTGGCTGGCCTATAATTTCGTAGCCCCGGTACGAGCCCCTGACGGGGTCGCTTGATACAGTTCGATAACTAAGCAGATCCTCTTTGGTGATAATACCATCCACATTCTGAAGGTAGTCGACGACTGCAGCTCCCAGTTCACCATCATAGAGAACATCAGGTCCCTTCTGTGCAACGAGCTTCAGCGTTTCCGCATAATCCGCTTGTATGACGTGATCGCCCGCTTTGAGTAACTTCCCATCGGGGAGAAATGTTTTCGCGGTCTCCTTGTTGGCAGCGATGTCTGATTTAAAAAATCGAATGATCTCACAAAGGTATCCGGTTGCAGGGTATCCCCTTTCGGCGTACCGGATTGCCGGTTGCATGACATCCTCAAGTGACATGGAGCCAAAGTCTGACAGGGTTTCACACCAGCCTTTGAGGTTTCCTGGCACGCCCACTGCCAGAGGTCCTACATCGTTGGCACGATTTTCTACTTCCTGGTAATCGGGCCAGGTGTCAGACAGCGTCTTGTACATATCCGGCGTAGCGGCCAGTGGTGCCACGGTATAGTTGTTTATGGTGCTGTGATCACCGTTCGATTGCCGGATCGTAGACATACCTGCACCAAAAATACCAACCATCATGGGTTCGACAACGGTTAGTGCAAACAACGAAGCGATGGCGGCATCAATCGCATTGCCGCCAGCAGCAAACATTTCGGCTCCTGCTGCTGAACCGAGGGGGTTGTTCGTGACGATCATACCTTTGGAACCGACCGCGGATCTCTTCTCGGTTTCAAACAAGGTGCCACTCAGCGTTCGCCAGTTCTTTTTTTGCATCGACCTTTCCTGATCCTATGAATTAGTCACCAGATATCAGGGGTCGGGTGAACCTTTATGTATTTGCCTTATTGCCAGGTTTATCCCAGGTCCTCCAGAACCTCTTCGGGATGGTCCGCAGCTTTCACTTTCGCGTAGGCTTTCTCAATATTACCGTCAGCGCCAATCAGGTAGCTGATTCTTGATGACTTGCCAGCATCGGTATCCGCCGCAGCACCGTAGGCAACCGATACCTTCAATTCAACATCACTGAGTAAATCAAAGTTGAAAGACTGCTTTTCGTGGAATTTTGCATTCTTGGCAGGTGGATCATTGCTGATACCAAGTACAATGGTGTTCTTAGCTTCGAGTGCCTGGATTCGATCACGGAATCCTTGACCTTCCTTAGTTCAGCCAGGTGTACTTGCTCTGGGGTAAAACCAGAAAACGACTCGTTTACCAGCGAAATCGCTGAGTGATATATCTATGCCATCTTGATTGGGCAGGGTAAAGGCAGGTGCCTTATCTCCAATTTCTAACATAAAAACTCCCGGTTAGTAGTTTGTGTGACGAGTTACGGCATCGTCAGATCGTATCTGCAAATTTTGCTTCGAGTTGAAGGTAACCTGTGGGATCCGGATGTCTTGACCAGATGTCCTGCCAGCCTTCACTCTGAAACACTCTCTTATGACCCTTTGTCCTTTCGCTCATTGAATCCCATCTGATTATCCATGTCACGTTGGCGGAACCATGTTTTAGCGACATGGGGTCCCGTCCGTCGATCTCAGGTTTCTCACCATTGTCGAGCCAGAAACCGACAAGATCAAGATTGGCTTTCAGAAAAGGGACAGCTTCATCAACAGCCCAGTTACGATATGCCTCGAATTTATCGGGGTCATAGTGGTAGTTCCTGATTTCAACAAACATGTTTCCTCCTTAACCATCTCACGACTTCAATTTAACATATTTGTCTCCGACCCCCGAGGTTTCTCGGTGTCTGTATGCGGGGGTCAGTTTGAGGTCGAACACCGGATCAGCCTGAAGTGTTATCTCTCAGGGACTACTATTTTTTAACAGATCAAGAACAGCAGCCGTCATTGCAAAAGTCCCCGATGTGATTGATGGTTCGGGCTCAATTTTGAATATAGGTGAATGATGAGAAGGTAATTTGATGCCGTTTTTGTCTGCATTTTTAATATCCTCTTCCGATGTACCACCCACCGAGAAATAGGTGCCTGGCACCATCTCCTTGGTTTGTACAAAGTAAGCAAAGTCTTCTGCGCCCATACCTTCCTGATGGCTCTGGTAAATTACCTCCGATCCCATGGCTTTTTTAATGGCGGATTCCACTCTGAGTGCCAGATTGCGATTGTTGATGGTGGTTGGGGTGGATTCAACCGACAGATCAACCTTCGGGTAGAGATGTTCCGGAAGACCCGCCGTGATAGCTACCCCTTTTGAAATCCGTGCTATTGCATCCAGCAGTGCTGATCTCACATTTTCGTTGTTTGAGCGCACTGTCAGTTGCAGATTAACCTCGTCAGGAATGATATTGTGTTTCAAACCGCCATGAAAAGATCCAACAGTGATTACTCCGGGCTGCAATGGATTGATCTCACGACTGACCACTGACTGCAGCGCAACAACCAGTTGAGAGGCAATCAATATTGGATCTTTTCCCGCATGAGGAGAAGCGCCGTGTGCACCAATGCCGTAAACAGTAATATTGACACTGTCAGATGACGAATAGGCCAGATTTTTGGGGACATGTATTTTTCCAGCGGGCTTACCGGCACTGACATGGAAGGCGAGTGCATAGTCAGGTACACCGAATCGCTCGTAAAGTTTATCTTCCAGCATTGCTTTTGCACCGCCAATACGCTCTTCTGCAGGTTGTCCGATAAACATTACGGTGCCTTGCCATTTGTCACGCTGGTTAACGAGTTGCCGCGCTGTACCCACCAGTGACGTCATATGTACGTCGTGCCCACATGCATGCATTACCGGTACGATAGCGCCATTTATATCTTCCTGAGTAGCGACAGAGGCATAGGGTAGTTTCGAGTCTTCCTTTACCGGAAGACCATCCATGTCGGCACGCACCAGTACCAATGGGCCGCTACCGTTTCGTAGCATGCCGACGATCCCTGTCCCGCCGACCTTTTCAGTCACTTCGACGCCAAGTGACCGGAGTTCGGTCGCGAGTCTTTCCGCAGTCTTGAATTCCCTGAATGACAATTCCGGGTTTCGGTGAAAATGCTCAAACAGAGCTTTCAGATTGTTTTCATAGTCGTCCTCTATTGCCGCAGAGAGTTCGCTGCTAAATGCATGGACACTAACGAGCATCAGAAAACAGAAGGCGATATTTCGCATAGTTCAATCCTGAAAATGAAATTAGACGATTTGAAGGTGAATCATTGATTCGATCCCGGTTTAGTGACGAAGAGCCTACTTAGAGACATCTGATTTGTCGAATACCTGTGATTGGCAGAAACCTCCAATCAGGCCTGGTTGGTGGCACCGGGCTTTTCGGAGTGAAAAATAGTCAAGGTAGCGTGACCACTTCATGCAGTTGTCACCGTAGTCAGAATAAGAACATGAGTGCACCTGACGACGCAAATTCCCGGAAATCCTGTTTTTGTGCACTGGCGGCAGTTTGTGCCATAGCAATTGGGTAACGATGTCATGGTGGCGATTAAAGCAAGGTTGCATCATAAGGGCTCGGAGCAGGAACTGATCGAAGCCATCAACGCCTGTGAATCGTCGTTCAAATCTGAATTTCCGGAAGTGATATGGTCTTTCTTCGAACCGGATATTGCGGATTGAGATATTTTTCGACTCCGGTATAGTCCCAACCTCGGATAATTGGAAGATACCCCACACCACCCGATGAGATATTTCTATCTGGCACTGGTGCTATTCTGCATCTCCGGACCGACATTTGGTCAGCCTCAGGCTATCGATGGACTACTGGATCTGAGTGACTGGGATTTTGTCTGGGATGGACCGGCTGAACTGCGCGGAGAATGGGAATTTTACTGGTTGCAGTACCATGACAGTTACCAGCTAAGGTTGCGTGAGAATGATCTTCAGGCATGGATGGTTGAGGTGCCGGGATTCTGGAATGATCTACGTGATCAGGATCGAACCTTGTTTGAGTCGGGATTTGCAACCTATAGAATAAACGTTCTTCTAGCCAATTCTGACCGAATCTCCCTCCGGCTCCCTACTGTTGGTACTGCCTACAATCTCTTCATCGATGGAAAGAAGCTATTGCAGGTGGGAAAACCGGGCATGTCCGAGCTTGCCACCATTCCTGAATACAGACCTCAGATTGTCAGTTTCAAACCGAAATCGAATCGAATTGAAATAATTATCCAGGTGGCCAACTTCCATCATCGAAATGCGGGACTATGGGAGGTCATCAGGGTAGGTAATCCTGAACAACTCCAAATTGCCCGTGAGAACCAGATCGCCGTCGAACTGCTATTTTTTGGCGCTATTTTCATGATGGGTATCTATAACCTGGCGGCCTGGTATATGCGCCGGGAAAGCATGTCTGCCTTGTATCTTGGCTGTTTCTGTCTGCTTGTGGGGTTGAGAGTACTATTCGTGGGTGAGAAATACATTACCCAGATTGCAGGCGGTCTGGGCTGGGAGTTTTTACTAAGGATTGAGTATTTCTGCTGGTTTCTAGCAGCGCCATTGGTACTGGCCTTCTTAAAGAGCATGTTCGAGAAAGACTTCATCAAACTCGTTGTGCAGATTTTTGGAGGCGTAGGATTGTTTTTCGGGGTATTTGCGCTCCTGATGCCGATAAAATTGGTGACAGAACTCATTCCCCTTTATCAGGTCGTCACAATAACTGGCATTTTGTACGCTGTTTTCGGTATAGGACGCGCAGTATGGAAGCGCCGCGAAGGCAGTGTCTTGTTGGGGGTCGGGTGCGTCGTTCTGTTCGGGACGGCGATCAACGATATTCTGGTAGCGCTTCAGACCCTGGACGTGGAAAACAAATTGCATCTGGGTGTGCTTGTATTTGTAATGCTTCAGAGCGTATCTGTGACGCTTCGTTATGCGAGAGCGTTTCAGATAATAGAACAGCAAAGCAGTGAATTGACTAAGACCAATCTTGAACTTCAGTTAGAGGAAAAACTCAGACGTACGGCAGAGGGAGAGTCCATTGCCTTACACGAGCAGGTGGATCACTCTGAGAAAATTAATACCCTGGGTATTATTGCGCATACACTGGCGGAGGATCTTCGGCGAGACAAAACATCGACGCTGGCGAACAGGGCAGCGCAGGTTATGAGCGATATTTCAAATCTGCTGCGACATGCCCCTGTTGAAAGAGGTAGCCTGAATATCACCCAGTTGTTAGCGGATTTTCTTAAATCAGACGAGTTTCGAGAGATCTCGGATGCCTATCCAACGCTGCAGATTATTTCTGACTTCGACAATTCAGTCTCGGTCATTGAGGGATCAGCAACTCATCTGTTTACGCTCCTTGTTAATACGGTTCGATATGTGATGGCATCTCAACCTGAAGATCAGGTCGTTCTGTTCAGCGGTCGTTGCTCGGAAGTGGAGCATCAGACGCTATTCAACCAGGAAATCGAAGCAGGTGAATACTATATTCTCGGCATATCCGACGAAGGTGAAGGCATAGACGCGGTTGATCTCTTGGAGATATTTGACCCTTCACAGCAGGCGCGGGCATATGCCGATCTGGAGGGTCCCCTGCTCAATCTTGCGGCTGCCTGGAAGATCCTGGAATCCCATGGAGGAGCCCTCGATGTCTATGCTGTCCCGGGTGTTACCCGTTTTGAGCTATATTTCCCGGTAAATCGAGTCGAGGAAGATGCGGATTAATCCAATTCGAGTCGACCTGTTGAGAAAGCTGTGTTACCGGGATTCGAACAGATCGGGCTGGTTCTTAACAAAGCTTGATCGCATGGTGATGCTACCTGCGCTTGCAGCGACATCGGTAGCAAGCGCAAGCGCTTGTTCGAGCAATTGGTCCGCTTCTGCGATCTGATTGACGAGACCCATAGCAAGCGCCTCACTGGCGTCCAGCTTCCTGCCCGTTAAGCAGAGTTCCCTTGCAATGGATTCTGGCACGATGGTTTGTAGCAGGTCGAATGCGGCAGAGATTCCCATTTTTACCTGGGGTTGACCGAACATGGCATCTGTTGTGCAGATCCTTAGATCGCACATCATCGCCAGATCCATTCCGCCAGCCATCGCCTGACCGTTTACTGCAGCGATAGTTGGTTTTGGTGAGTTATAGACCTTGTGATGATAGCCGGTTGCATGCGCGAAAATTTCCTGCATGTCACCGGTTTGAAATTCGCTGAGGTCAAATCCGGCACAGAATGTACTACCAGCTCCGGTAAATATGATGACCTTGATTGCGTCATTCTGGGCCAGATCGTCAACACAACCAACGATCTCGTCCCTAAGCTTTCTCGAGAGTGCATTTCTCTTATCTGGTCTGTTCAGAGTGATCGTAGCGATCTGCTCTCTTTCTTCTAATATCAGAGTCTCGTAAGTCTGAATCCTGTCGTTCATCCAAATACCTCCTTTTTGATGCTTTAGACTGTACTAAATCGACACGGACCCGTCATGTCCAATTTGGTCAGGGTAAGCGGGTTACGAATGGTGCTCTCTGGACCCTGCATCACTTGTCTTCTTCGTTGAACAATATTATGTTGGTGTGATTGTATTAGAAAAAAATGCGAAGCGTGTTGTTCGGAGTGCTGGTTCTGTGTACAGACAAAATGATCACAGACAAAAAGGCAAAGGTTTTCTTCCTGTAACAACCGGATGAGCCCTGGCGGGTAGTGAAGATTATGATGCGGAAAGAGGTAGACATTAGATGGGTACAGATCGTACTTTAAGAGGCAAGGTTGGTGTAGCTGGCGTAGCAGAGACAACCTACTATAAACGTGGCGGGTCACCCGATGCAGAATTCAAACTGGCCTTGGAAGCGATAGTCAAAGCCTGTGACAACGCTGGAATATCACCAAAGGATGTAGATGGATTTGCCTCATATAGCAATGACCGCAGTGATGCATCCAGGTTGTCAGCGGCACTGGGGATTCACGATCTGCGTTTGGCGAATATGCAGTGGGGCGGTGGCGGTGGTGGTGGTTCTGGCGCAATTGCAAATGCCGCGGGGGCGATTGCAACGGGTCAGGCAGAGTGCGTTGTTGTATTCAGAGCGCTGGCCCAGGGTCAATTCGGCAGGTTTGGTCAGGGCCCGCAACGAAACGTCATCGCTGGTGATATGGCGCATACAATTCCTTACGGGTTGATGTCACCGGCACAAATGTTTGCAATGAAGGTTAATCGGTTCATGCATGAGCATGGCGTCCATCAGGAAGCATTGCGTTCAATATCACTGGCTTCTTACCATCATGCGCAGAATAACCCCAGGGCCGTGATGCATGGACGACCTCTGGATGAAGAAAAATACGACAATTCCAGATGGATAGTGGAACCATTTCACCTTTATGACTGCTGCCAGGAGAACGATGGTGCGGCGGCGATGGTTTTGGTACCCGCTGATCGTATTAAAGATTTTGATCATCCACCCTGCTACCTTCTGAGCGCGGTCGCAGGTTCAAATCATCGTGCAGGTGCTCCCGTTCACAATTCACCGGACTATGCGACGTCTGCATTTAAGACCCTCGCGCCACGCCTGTATGATATGGCCAGGGTTAAACCTTCTGATGTAGATGTGCTGCAGAGCTATGAAAACTTCACCGGGGGGGTGTTGATGAGTATTGTGGAGCACGAATTCTGTTCACCCAGTGAGTGTAACGAATTTTTTACGCTTGATAATCTGACGAGTCCTAAAGGGAAACTGCCCCTGAACACAAGCGGTGGCAATCTTGCGGAATGTTATATGCACGGGCTTGGACTCAACATCGAGGCAGTACGCCAGGTCTGGGGTGAATCCACCAACCAGATAAAGGATACGGATGTTTCAATGGTAATTTCCGGTCCGATGGTGACCCCGGTCAGTGCCTGTATATTTGGATCGGAGGCAACGCTATGAGTAATTATCTTAATGCGGGACTGCCCAAGCCGGTAGCTGCACCGGATGGACTAGACGCAACTTACTGGCAGGGATTGCAGGAAAACAAACTGATGATTCAGCGCTGCGACGATTGTCAGCGATGGCAATGGGGGCCAGAGTGGATATGCCATGGCTGCCACAGCTTTGAACTTTCCTTTGAAGAGGTTGAGCCCGTTGGCACAATCTACAGTCACGAGCGAGTCTGGCATCCGGTTCATCCAGCCTTGAAAGACCAGGGACCCTATATCGTCGTACTCGTTGAACTGTCAAATGCTGCGAATGTTCGAATTGTGGGTAATCTGCTGGGTGATCCCGAGCAGGTGATACCAATAGGTGCTGAGGTAACTGGCGTCTTTGAACATCATGCCGACGATGATCCCGCCTATACGCTATTGCAATGGCAACTGGTTTGAGTTGAGAGGAGGTGAATGATGAGCGATGAGGCAACTTCACTTCTGAACGAGATAGATGAAATGATCTCATCGCAACTGCAGCGATTTGCCCTGCCGGGCACCTGGTTTAATGGAGAGCAGAGGATAGGCATTGCAGAGGTTGTACGAGCTGCCAGGGCTTCAGGTAGTCAGGAAGATGACCAGTTGTCGACAGATTGCCTGTCTGAAGTGGAAGTTCTCTCTACCCGCAAGATTGCAATCGATGCTCACACAATAGACAGGTCCTGGGTAGAGCAGTCCATTAGTGATGGGCTTGATGAACTGCCATTTGTTGAACTGACTGCAATCACCGCCCAGCTCTCTGCGCTGGACACCTACAGAATTGGTATTGGTGAATCACCTCGCAAATTGCCTGAACCGAAGTCAGGCGAACCAGCAAGAGAAAAGGTAAAGGGCGCAAAAATTAATCGTGGCTGGTTGCCAACAAGAGGTGTGGCTGGTGCGCCCAACTGTTTTTCAGCAGTTGCGGATGAAAACAAGGCGCTTATGGATATTCACTCGGTAATCTATCTCAGTATGCCTGAAATGATGGACACCAGCATTGTCAAGAATCTGCATCGCAGCCAGATAGAATTGTTAGCGGCGAGGACTTCAAATTATAACGATTGCTTTTACTGAACAATTGCTCACACTGGTATGCTCCGTGCGAGTTGTGAAGCAAATAATATTCAATTTGATCCCGGTGTTATCGTTGACCCTGAAAATAAGTGCGGTATCAGGTTTTATCGAGAGTTAATTGAATTTGCGGATGCCCTGCTTGGAGGAGAAACAGAGCAGTTGAACGTCGCCCGGGAAAATTTGCGCTCAGTTTTGGGCGATGTTGGGGTCATTAGAGCCTCAGCAGTGATCGGGAATTTTCAAATGATGAATCGAGCGCTCGATACACTTGGTGCCCAGTTGGGTAAAGAGGTTTCTCCAGAAATTCAGGCGATGGCAAAACGTCTTGGAATGGCGGTCCCTGGCCACTGGGCGTAGCCGGGCTAGACTTGCCGTGCCAGTAGTTGTCCAGGCGCGTTAATGCCACTCACTTAATCAATTCTACAAATCCGGCCCGGTTGGGCATTTCCAGCCCCGGTAGAGTTTCTCTGCTGAGGGATGCCTCATCGTCAATGATCTCATTCAGATTCAGAACATAGGCGGTTATCGCATAGACTTCGTTTGCCGAGAGGCTTTTCTGTTCGTTATAGGGCATTGCACGGGCAATATAGTCATATAAAGTCGTGGCATAAGGCCAGTAACTCCCAACAGTTCTTATCGGTCGCGCGGTGGCAATGCTGCCTATCCCACCAGCAATCTGATTGCCAGGTTGTTTACCATCATCGCCATGACAACTTGCACACTTTGCCTTGTAAAGAATCCTGCCCTCAGAAACGCTACCCTGACCAGCAGGCAAACCTGATCCATCGGGGGAAACGACTGTTTCCTCAATTTTCGCGACTTTGCCAAGCGCAGGTTTCAGGTCATGACCGAGTCCTGCCTTATTCTGCCCTGCTGCTTCAACTTCGAGGACCAACAGAGAGTTGAGCAGTGCGGCAGATAAGAGTGTGATGAGGAGGCAATATTTATGCATAGACATTTTTAATCACCCCGTCAGTGGTTACCTCCCAGCTCTGAATGCCATTGAAATGATAAAAACTGGCGCGAGAATATCTGGCCAGTGCATCATTTCGCGATGGTTGAATATTCCCTTTTTCATCAACTGCACGACTTTGAAGAACTGCTTTTTGGCCTTGCCAGCGCCAGGGGATTCTGAATCTGGCCAGACTCAACGATTTAGCTTCAGACTGCAATGCAGCTTCCATCCATGATTTACCGCCGTCTGCACTTACCTCTACCTTTTTTATCGCGCCATCACCAGACCAGGCGACACCTGATATTTCATAGACACCTTTTCTTTCGAGTTTCATCGTTCCCGAAGGAGATGTAATCAGCGACTTCACGCCCATCTTTAGTGAAAACATCTCTGCCTTGCCACCCTCCGGGAGCAAATCCGTGTATTTACTCGTTTCATCCTTGGTATATGCTGGTGTCTGCTGCACCTTTAGTTTCTGCAGCCATTTGACGCTTATATTTCCCTCAGCACCGGGAACGAGCAGACGCATCGGATAACCCTGTGCGGGTCTTAAGGGTTCACCGTTCTGAAAAAGGGCAACCATCACGTTATCGAGAGCCATTTCCATTGGGACGCTACGGCTCATGCCGGCAGCATCGGCACCTTCGGCGACTATCCAGCGTGCATCGTTTTTTACACCAGCTTCTTCCAGTAGATAGCGCAATGGTATCCCTGTCCATTCTGCACAGGACAACAATCCATTAAGCGTACCGACCGTTGCATCAGCAGCGTTGGGAAAGGCATTCCGGAAACTGTTACCGGAACATTCCAGGAAGTAGATATGTGTTTCTTTGGGATATGCCATCAGATCCTGGTAGCTGAATTGTAACTGCCTATCAACATCACCATAAATAGAAAGCTTGTGGAGTGCAGGATCAATATCAGGTATCCCGCTGTGATGTCGTTCGAAATGAAGACTATTTGGGGTTATCGTACCGTTCAGATCCTGGAGCGGCGTTGAAGAAGCGCCTGCTTCAGGGCCAAATGCATGCCCGCCTACCCCTTCTCTTTTTAAACTGGCGAATCTTGAGGGAGCGCCATATTCGCTCTGGGGTTTACCGGAGTGCGTCGTCCAGTCCTGCTGTGCACTTGCCGGGACCAGAAATCCTCCTGCTACTCCTGCACCAGCCATCTTGAGCAGGGTTCGTCGATCCATGAGTCCTCCACCTGCGGCATGATCAGACATTGTGTTTTCCTTTATTTTATTACTTTATTTTGTTGCTTTATTTTGTTGATTCAAAAAAAGCAGATGGTTGCTTGGCTCCGGTCATCATACCGTATTCATCAAACGACGCCACATCGAAATGCGACAGGACCAACATGGCCATAGAGCTGACAGGCTCTCATGAGCTGATGGACCTGTCAGGGAAAATGACTTTCACCAAAGCAGGCATCAAGATGATATCCGAAAGAAAAGCGACCGTAATAATCAGGGCAAGAAACAGCCCAAAGGTTGTGAAAATAGGCATGGTTGCAACGATATCTATCATCCCGGCAATCACGAATAGTACTGATGTAAAGAGAAGCGCTTTACCCGTCGTCTCGATGGTTTTTCCAACGGCAATGTCAACCGAATTGGTACGTATGTAGTGCTGTTTAAAATGGTGGATGAAATGGATGGTATCATCGACGATGACGCCAATTGCAATACCACCCACCAACATACTTACTATGTTGAGTGGAGAGTCAACTATGACCATCATCCCCAGACAAAAAAGTAGTGGGAAGAAATTCGGTACCATTGAGAGGCAGCCCATTTTGAAACTCCTGACCAGAATCATCATCAGTGGAACTGTCACGAAAAACAGCACGAAGTAGGAATTCGCCATCGAAGAAAGCAATGTAGAAAACGAGTAAGCGGCGATTGCGAGAAGGCCTGTCAATTCAATTTTGGCATCGGGAAATTCGCTTTCAACGGCTTCTCTGACTTTATCGAGATAGGGCTTGTAATATAGTGCATCTGTTTTACGAACCAGCAGGGTCAGCCGAGTAGTTGAAAAATCGAGATCTACCAGTTGCTCAAGATCAGATCTGCCGCTGCCTTCAAATAGCAATAACTCCTGGCTGACTAAATTTCTATCGTCTGGAATACGATAAGCTTGCATTCGGTTTTCGTTGAGTGCTCTATTGAGTTCTTTAACAACATCAACTAACGAGACAACATTTGTGAGGGTTATATTGGCATCGTCAATGTTCTGAATTTTATCAACCGCTCTTTGTAGCTTCTTTAAGTACACAGGATCCCGAAACCCGTCCCTCTGTTGCAGATCAATGGTGATTTCCATTGATTCGGTTCCCATGCTCTTACTGTCCATCACATTAATTGCATTCATGAGTTCTGAATCCTGCGGAATCCATCCAAGTTCGTTGTGAGATAGTTTTATATTCGGTACAGCCAGGATGAATATAATGCCCATGATTGCGGCAATTGAAATTACCATCCTGGGGTGGCTGAGTGAAAATCCACTCACCCGCAATAGCATCTCGGTAGAGCGTGGGGGCTTGCTCGAAACAACAACTCGATTAACCGAACCGAATGCGAAAAGTGGTGGTAACAGCAGCAGGGTATAAACGAATGCAAATAGCACACCCACAGGGCCGAAGAAGCCTATGTCGGCGATTGGTATGAGGTCTGAGATAGCAAATGAGGCAAATGCGCCAGCGGTCGTGAGGGTTGTATAGAGAACCGGTACACCTGCATAACCCATGGCATAGGTTATGGCGTCGAACCTGCTGTCGCCCAATCGAATACGATAATAAAGATTGTCTGGATGTGGATTGAATCTGCGATGGCCATCACGAATAACAAGCTTGGGATCATCAGTGTCGGTAGTCGTATTGGTGAACCCATTGCCGCCATTAAGCCAAAACTGGAAACGAGTGTTGCCGTCGAAACAACAATTGGTGCTAACAGTCCAGTTAGCGTGCGGAAGATTAAATAGAGGATAGTGATCGAGATCACCATGATAATCAGGATCAGTTTGGTATAGTCACCGATCATCCAGTGGTACAGTGAATTTGCAAACATGACGCCACCGGCGATAACAGTCTGCTTTCCATCAATTTCAAATTCGTCAACTATGGTCTGCAAAGAAACAATCACTTCATCGAATTGTTCCATGTCCAGTTTTTCCGGTTCTGAACTTTTATCCTCTGTAAAGAGAGATGCATCAGTCTGATCAGGAAACGATGCCAGATCAGGTTCAAAATTGGCATATCGATCAAGTCTGATAATGATTGTTGCGAACCTTGCGTCTTTCGACACGAATCGGTTGACCATAGCTGGATTTGAAAGTGCGAAGCGCTTTTTTTCCTGCCATTCAGCGTCGCTGACAGGCCATTTTTGAAGCAATTCTTCAGCTATCACCTCGTCTTCAGTGCCGTAGATTGCACGGGCGTTGATCAGGCTTTCGACCGAATAGATATACGGTACTCTCTCGATGATAGTTTGATGAAGATCTCTGATTTGAGCCATTCCCGTATTACTGAAGACATTTTCATTTTCAATACCCAGGATGACGAAGTCTTCTCTGCCGTATTGATCCAGAAAATTCTGATAGGCTTTGAAGGCATGATTGTCATCACCGAGCCAGGTTCCTGTATCGGGATCGAAATGAGTTTTAGGCAATTGAAAGGCAAAGAGAAGTATCACCAGGAAAGAACCGATCAGAACTTTGTACTTATTGTCGAAAGAATACCCAGCCCACCTGATCATCATGGGCGCGATAATATTAGACTGGTTATCCATCATTCATAAATACAGAATGAGAGATTTGTAGTTATAAGCTGGCTATTCACGTACCCTATCCTGTTTGATTCAAGTTAATACAAAGCGACTCTTGCGTACTGTGCCAGGCACATCCAGGATTAATTCTGTTGTTCGTCTTTCGGTGCAGAAATGATCATACTTAATAAAAAGCCTTGGGAGGATCGTCTATGGATGCCACTTTAACCTCAGTCGCCAATTGGGCTGAAATTATTGGTGCCGGTTCGATATTGACCGGCCTGGTTTTTGGCTATTTTCAGATTATCCAATACCGAACACAACAGAAAGATGCGGTTGCCAGTAACCTGATGCAAACCTTCTACAATCCCGTACTGGCAGAGGCGATCGCCCTGGTACAAACGCTTCCGGATGGTATGACCCTTGAAGAGCTGCGAGCCCGGGGGGATGCGTACACGAATGCCGCAGTGACAGTTACTACGTCGTTCGAGACGATGGGATTGCTTGTCTATAGCCGAATTGCACCTTTTTCACTGGTGATTGATCTGGTTGGCGGCGTCGTATCCACGATGAATCGCAAATTGAAGCAGATTCAATATGATTTGCGGGAGGAATCCAATCAACCTTCCTGGGGAGAGTGGTTTGAATGGTTAGCGGATCAGTCTGACAAGGTGAAGGTTGCCAGTGAGCCCGCTCATATTAAATACCGGGATTGGCAACCCCGGTAATGCATTTTATGATTGTACCAAAATGATATCGGGATCCCCTATCGTGAACCTCAAAGAACAGGTTGAATCAGTTGCTGAAAATGGCTACATCATTCTTCAGGATGTCCTGACCGCTGAACAGGTTGCATCTGTTAAGACGGCGCTCAAGCCATGGCTTAAGAAGACACATATGGGGCGAAACGACTTTGAAGGTTATTCGACTGAGCGGGTCTATGCGCTGCTTGCCAAATTGCCTCAACTGGCACTGATTGTTGAGCATGACAGGGTTTTGTCGATTATCGATGAATTCCTCTCTCCGAATTTTCTGCTGAGTTCGAATCTCGTGATTAATATTCATCCAGGCGAAACACCCCAGAGCTTTCACGCTGATCATGGCCAGGTGCCAAACAGACCTCGCACTGAATTAAACGGTATGAGCGCACTCTGGGCGTTTGATGACTTTACGGAAGAAAATGGCGCAACCGAATTCATAGCACGAAGTCATCTTCTAGAGAGCGAGAAAGATATAAAAGAACAGGATATTCAGCAGGTTATCATGATGGCCGGCTCAGTCATTGTATATCACGGTGCACTGCTTCACAGGGGCGGTGGTAATAATTCGGAGTCAACAAGAATGGCGATAACGCCACAATATTGTCAGCCCTGGCTTCGGCAACTGGAGAATATGAGCCTCGTGGTTCCGCCTGAGAGGGCTGCTCAATTTTCACCCCGCGTACAGAGTTTACTCGGCTATAGCATCAGGGAACCGGGCTTCATGGGCCATGTAAATGGACTGCATCCAAAACGCCTGTTTGATCAGGATTACCGTGGCCGCAAGGATAGAGGTGTGCGATCCTAGGAAGCCAGCCGTGACCGATGGTGTCCTCACCACGAGAATATGTTCGTCTTAAATCCATATCCGAGATGAATTCTGGCTTGAGTATCGCTGTTGCAGAAAAGAGTAATCAACTCCCTACCTGACGCTGGCTAAGCCTCCTGGCCAGGTTGGGCTGTATTTCGCTTGAAAACAGCCAGATGCAAGGTATGCAGGAATGGTAACTGGGCATTGTCGGCAACAAGGCTAAAGCCCTGCTGGCTGAATTTTTCAACGATTGAATCAAGTGATGTTGCATGCTGCATGGATTTCTTTGCGGTAAGTCTGGCACGCAGGGCACGTTTGACCGAAGTAAATGAATAGGGAGAGAAATAAGAGATGAGTACATATTTGCCAGCGACCCGGCAGATTTCAGCGATGATCTTCTCGCGTATCTTCTCATTCGGAAAGTGGTGATAGAGTCTAAAGCAGAGTACAGCGTCGAACCAACGGTCTTTGTAGTCGAGGTTCTCCATGTCACCGGCGACAATTTCGCCTGGATATCCGGAAGCTTCAAGTTCGTCTCGTGCGGCAGCGACGGCGCCCTCGCCCAGATCCAGTCCGGTTGCAGTGAAACCCATGGACGCCAGCAGTATGGTAGCTCGACCGACGCCGCAGGGAGCATCCAGCACACTGGAAACGCCATCAACCATTTCGAAGCCCTTACGCACGAGATTCATCTCCGCCTGGTGCTTGTGAGCTTTTCTATCCTTGTAGTCTTCTGCAACTTGCGGGTTGTGCTTGATTCGCGACTTATAGTTTCGGGCTTCTTCTGCCAAAATTCTCAGTCCTTGTTGGGCGTTAAGCGTTAATCTGTGCCACGGGAGGCAATAAAGTTGCTTTATATCCTACTCTCGGTTCTCATACCAGAATCGGGATTATCGAAAGGGACATTACGGGTATTCGATGCCGTTATTAAAACAACAATTTATATCCCCCGGCTGGGACCCTTATCTGACGGGTGAGGGGCTCAATACATTTGATTCCTGGTGGACATTGAATCTTGAGCCCGTGGACGAGGGTAATTTTGACAGGGGAGGTTGGAGTACCGTCTGCCGGTTTGAGCGTGAAAACAGTGTGTTTTATGTCAAGAGGCAGAGTAATCATCTGACCTACAAACCCGGTATGTTCCGACTGAGAGTGCCCACTCTAAAGGCCGAATTCGACAAGATAAACTGGTACCACGAAAAAGAAATCCCCTGTCTTGACGTTGTCTATTTTGGCTGGCGGAAAGTGCAGGGTGAATATCAGGCCGTACTGGTGACTGAAGCACTGATAAATTACCATCCCCTGGATAAGATTCTGGCATCGAACTCAGGGATTACATCAACTAAAAAGCAGGAGATTGCCAGATCTGTTGGTCGTGCAATTTCGAAATTGCATGATGCGGGTATTGAGCATCGCAATCTCTATGCGAAACACATCTTTGTCCGGTATGTCGACAAGGCATGCCATGTCAGGCTGATTGATCTGGAATCAAGCAGACCCATGATGGGGCTCCGACATCGAAAATTGAGAGATCTTGAAACCCTGTCCAGAAGGACGGAGCGGGCGAGTAAGAGCGATAAATTACGTGCGTTCCTCGCCTATGCAAACAAACGACAGGTTGATGGTGCGCTGAGAAAAGATATCGAGGCAATAAACGAAAGAACCGCAGACAAGATGGCGAGATCGCAGGTAGATGAGGTAGGGGATACGGGCTAGCAGTCAATTGTGTCATAAGTTAGTGCCATACTACCCAGACGATAGTAATGAAGAGATCAACAGCACAGCAGATAGTGCGTGATTGGTTGAAACCAACCAGAGCTAGTTTATTATGACTTTCCCAACGACCTTTCTGTCCACCAACAACTGATAGCCATCGACAATCTCGTCCATGCTCATTTTGTGAGAGATAAACGGTTTTATCCTGCCGCTACCCAGCCAGCTCATCAACGTTTGTGAATTGAGTGCATTTCGTTCGGGATCATGGCGCTGGAGTCCTCCCATGGTATAACCGATTACCGAAGCGTCCTTAACCAGCAGGTGATTGGTTTTGGCAAGGGCGGGTCTTCCACCTGTGAAACCAACGATGAGGATGCGACCGAATGGTGCTATACAGCGCATGGATTCATCGAAGACATCGCCGCCTACCGGGTCGTAGATAACGTCAGCACCCCGTCCCCCGGTGAGTTCTTTAACGCGATCGCGAAAGCCATCGGTATAGTTGATTACGTGATCGGCACCCAGCTTCTCCACGACTGCCAGTTTCTCATCTGAACTGGCGGTTCCGATAACATTTGCGCCATAGAGCTTGCCCAGGTCTACAGCCGCGAGTCCTACCCCACTTGCAGCAGCCTGAACCAGTAGGGTCTCTCCGGGTTGCAGATTGGCTCGCTGTAATCCGTAATATGCAGTGGCATAGTTATTCCTGAAAGATGCGGCGACATCCATATCAGCCGTTTCGGGAATAGGCGTCACGGCTTTTGCAGATATGTTTATCTGCTCGATACAGCCACCTGGAGTCAGAACACGATCTCCTACCGAGAGACCCTGAACGTCACTGGCGACTTCGGATACGATACCGGCGGCCTCTCCGCCCACCACGAAAGGTAGCTCGGAACTGTCCTGATAGTTTCCGGCAATCCTGACAAGATCACTGAATTGTATGCCCCGGGATTTGATATCGACTTTAACCTGCCCATCTGCCGGAGCACCGGGTGCGTCTATTTCCGTAATCTCAAGATCTTCGTGAGAACCATATTTAACACAATACACAACTTTCATTAATTTAATTCCAACAATAACCTATGTCCCGCTGCAGAAGGCGGCAAGATCTCTGGCGGTATCCCTGCTTATTTCCGGGCAACACATGGGAAAAATCTCGGTTCCGTGAATCGTGCCCATAACCTGTCTGCATCTTGCACTGACACCTGCTTGCAACAACAGGCGGTAGAAATTGATGCCCTCATCACGCAAAGGGTCGCATTCATTTACGCTGATCACAGTCGGGACGAGGTCTTTCACATCTTCGATTGATGCAAGACCCGGCCAGGCGAGTGGATTACCTTCATTCAATGCTTCTATACCGTAAGCCATCGGGCCGTTGTTGTTGTGCAATTCCAGCAGAATCCCGTTGTTTTCGGTCGAGGAGGGGTTCTCATCAAGCGGCCATTTACCAGCGATATAGGGGCAAAGTGCGTAGAGACCCTGGATGATCTGCTGGTCACCGTCCTGCTTCAGCTTTAAGCCGGTTGCCAGGGTCAGATTGCCACCTCCGCTTTCACCGGCAATGATGATTCTCGCGGGATCAATCCCGAGGTCACCGGCATTCTCATGAACCCATTTAACGCCGGATACGCAGTCATTAAGACCAGCAGGGAATGGTTCTACTTCAGGGGCAGAAGAAGGCGTCAGCGCGTTCCGAAAGTCCACCATCGCAACGGCGACGTTGTTGGATGCGATAATCCTTCCCCACGCTTTGTAGTTTCCGTCGTAACAGGACATGGATTGCATACCGCCGCCATGAATGTAGTAAACACAAGGCAGCGTTTCATTGTTGTCCGGGCGAATATATTGAATATTGATTGTATTCCCGTCAGGTGAGGAGGTGAATGTCCTGGTTTCGGTTGACAATCCCTGGGAGGAGGCAATTTCTTCGCTGTCACACATGCCCAGGAATGCATTCAGGTTTTCTCTTGCAGCAATCGCTTCAGGCGTATGTGCCGCTTCGAGCAAGACCTCCCTGTTGGGTACATCTTCGGCGGGATCCATCAGCTCCATTTCGCCAAATATCATTTTGATGCGAGGATCAATTCTGGGGTCTTCGGTTATTTTTTTATTCATAGTGATTACCACCTCATGGCCAACTGGACCACGCATTGTGACATAAAGCGGTTGGGAAATTCGAGTGGCGAGTTCGTGATCCAGGTTGAGATATTTGTCGCTCCAGCAGTGAAATTAATTCACTTTTCGGTAAGTAAAGGTAAACCTTGGCGCTTGGCAATGTCTGCAAAGTATCAGTAAAGTCACGGGTACCGTGCTTGTGTCCAGCGGCGTCCTGTGTGCCGCGACAACATGAGTCGGCTTTAGGTTAAATTGAATACGCCGCCACTATATTGAAGACCTGTTCATAGGTATTCTCTGCGAACTGGAAGAATATGCTCAGGTATAGGCGCGAAAAATAGAAAAATGAAATCTTCAGATAGCGTATTGCTGGTTTGAGGGGATTTGATACTTGCCTTTGGGAGGGAGTTGACCATGAGTCAGAAAGAAGAATTGCCTGGCGTGCTGAAGTTACGTCCAATTGCGCGGGCTATACGCATTCAGAAAGGATTGTTGTGCGGGACTCTGGTTGCTGCTTCGTCTGTTGCAGGCGTTGAGGTATATGCTGCTGAACCCCGGGTAATTGAGGAAGTGGTCGTTACCGCACAGAAACGGGATCAGACTTTGCAGAATGTCCCGATCAGTCTGCAGGCGCTGGACAACTCAAGGCTTGAAGAACTGGGGATACAGAGTTTCGATGACTATGCCGAGATGCTACCCAGCCTTTCCTATAAGACGGTGGGACCAGGGCTTGCGACTATTTATATGAGGGGAGCCTCGGATGGTGGGGATGGAAACCCTTCCGGTTCACAACCGAGCGTCGGCGTTTATCTTGATGAGCAACCAGTAACCGGAATTGGCCAGAATCTCGATATTCATATCTACGATATCGAGCGTATAGAAGCCCTGGCAGGGCCTCAGGGAACCCTGTACGGAGCAAGCGCACAATCCGGCACATTGCGCATCATCACGAACAAGCCGGTTATAGGTGAATTTGAAGCAGGTGTGGATATTGGCGGCTATGGCACATCAGATGGCGACCCCAGTTATTCTCTTGAGGGATTCGTCAATATACCGATCAGCGACTCCGCGGCGCTTCGAGTCGTGGGATGGAACGTTGATGAAGGTGGTTATATCGACAATGTACCGGGAACGCGCACCTACACGCTGGAAGGCGGGTATGGCTACAATGGCAATAATTTCGGTCGCACCAAGACGATTAATAATGATGCTCTCGTTGAAGATGATGCGAACGAGCTGAGCAGGTGGGGTGCAAGAGCCGCTTTGCGAGTGGACCTCTCAGATAACTGGACTGTAACGGCTGGTGTTCTTACCCAGGAACTGGATACAACAGGTACCTGGGATCACGATCCTGATAATGTCGGTGATCTCAAAATTCAGCGATACTTCCCCGACGAAATGGTTGATGATTTCACGCAGTATTCGATAAAACTTGAGGGCGAGCTGGGTAATCATACGCTGACCTACGCAGGGTCTGTGGTTGACAGGGACGTTGAATATACGTCCGACTATTCGGCCTACGGCGAAGACGCTTATTGGGTACCCTACTATGCCTGTGATTACAGCGCTGTATCACTGACTGATTCTGCTACCGACTGTACCAGTCTGGAAGAGTTCTTTGTTGAAGACAGCACCTACGAGCGGGATACCCATGAGATTCGATTGCAATCGAATTCAGAAGGGCCATTTAATTATACCGTGGGTTACTACCAGAATGAGCTGACTCATGATTACCTGCTTGAGTGGGTTCAACCCGGCATGTCTCCAAATCGCTGGACACGAGGTGTTAAGGATATCTTCTTTGCTACTGATCAGAGACGGGTGGATGAACAAACGGCATTCTTCGGTGAGGGTACCTATGACTTCAACGAATCATGGAGCCTGACGCTCGGTGCACGCTACTTTGAAAACGAATCAGAAGTATCGGGTTATGTCGGCTGGGGGCAATCACTCTTTGGTGACAATAGCGTTCAGACATCCAGCGATGTTGATGATGATGATCAGATACTGAAAGGAACCCTGAGCTGGCGCCTGGACAAGAATAAAATGATCTATGCGACCATCAGTGAAGGATATAGGCCTGGCGGACTCAACCGGGATCCCGGGTTGATAGCGACAGTAGGAAAGCAGTCCTGGGATGCTGACTATCTGACCAACTACGAGATTGGATTCAAAACCATGTTGATGGATCAGCGATTGAGACTAAATGGCGCGATCTATCGTTCTGACTGGGATGATATCCAATATACGGTTTATGAGTTTGCGCTCTCCTCCTGTTGCGGCAATGTCTATAACTTGAGTACAGCGGAGATTACCGGGCTTGAGCTGGATGCAACCTTCCTGGCAACTAACAAACTCACTTTGTCTGCTGCATTGGCCTATAACGACGCTGAGACCACCGATGATTTCGTCTTGCCCAATGGCACGTTGTCTGTCCCTGACGGAACAGAACTCCCGAATGTTCCGGAATTCAAAGGTAACTTCACCGCGCGTTATGACTTCGATCTCGGATCCTATGATGCATTCTGGCAGGTTAGCTACCGGTATACAGGGAGCAGCTACAACGAGATTCGACCCAGTCGACGTGTCAATCAGGACTCATATCACAATGCCAATCTTCGCGCTGGCGTAAGCGGAGAGTCATGGAGTGTTGTGTTCTTTGCGAACAATCTGACGGATGAACTGGCTGAAATCTCTGTGAGTCAGAGGCCCTATGAACCATCAACGACGGGCAACAGGCCCCGATCAGTTGGAGTGAAGTTGTCCACCCGATTTTGATCGGTAGTCAATTCAGCCCCTACTTCCAGATAAGACCCATGCGCAGTGCCAGATTGCTCATGGGTTTTTTTTGTGCACGGAGATTGATAAATTGATGATGTTTCCCTGAATGATTTCAGATGTGAAGCGGTGACAGAAGAGTAGAGTTCAATAAAAGTGAGCGCAAATTCCGGAAATCTGAAAACGGCAGTTAGTCAGGCCCTGACGCTGCTCGCAGAAGGGCAGTTGCAACTTGCGGAAGAGCAGGCCAATGAGATTCTTCGTCTCTTTCCCGATGAGTTGAACAGCCAGTACGTACTTGCCTGCGTTACCCGAAGGAATGGTGCGACAGAAACAGCTATTAATCTGCTAGAAGCGATCGTCGGCAAGGCACCTGATTTCGCAAGAGCGCACCAGGAACTGGGCCTCTGCTATGCCGACCAGGGACAGGTACATGAGGCGATAGCAGCCCTGCAGAAAGCGCTGTCTGTAGAGAAGAAACTACCTGATAGCTGGAGAGCCCTCGGGGAACTGTTTCTGGTGGATGGTGATGAGGCATCGTCAAGGGAAGCGTTTAATCAGTTCCTGATACTGACATCTCATGATGCTGAGATCGTACGCGCTGTTCAGTTATTCAGATCAGGCAAAATAGGACAGGCAGAACAGATATGTCGCAAGTATCTGATGGATAACCCCACCAATGTGACCGCGATTCGTCTGCTTGCAGATATCGGCATCCAGGTCGGTGTACTTGAGGATGCAGAGAATTTGCTAAAAAGAGCCTTGCAACTGGCACCGGATTTCAACCTTGCGCGACTTAACTACGCCAATGTTTTGAGCAAGAGAGAAAAACTGGATCAGGCACTTGCACAGGTTGAATTGCTATTGGAGCAGGATCCGGACAAATTTTCCCTGCTGGTGCTACGCGCATCGATTCTGGTAAAGCTTGGTGATTTCGATCAGGCTTTGCCCGCATATCAATATCTTCTCGAGAACTTTCCACCTCGTGCCAATATTACGCTTGGATACGGCCATGTACTTAAAACGGTAGGAGAGCAGTCAAAAGCGATTGACTACTATCGCAAAACGATAGAACTCAGACCAGGATTTGGCGATGCCTACTGGAGTCTCGCAAACCTGAAGACATATCGATTCGATAATGTCGATATCCAGGCAATGCGTGAGCAGCTTGAATTGAAGTCTGGTGACCAGGAGGACTTCTTTCATCTGTGTTTTGCACTCGGCAAAGCGCTAGAGAACCAGGGTGAATATAAAGAATCATTTCAATACTATGAACTTGGCAACCGGATTAAAGTAGAGTTGGAGGGATACCAGGCTGACTCAACAACAGACCAGGTATCCTCGATTAAAGAATTCTGCGATTCAAGCATGTTTAATAAAACAGAACGACAGGGTCATCCTGCGGCAGATCCCATATTTATTGTCGGATTGCCGAGATCGGGTTCAACATTGCTCGAACAGATCCTCGCGAGTCATTCCCTGGTTGATGGTACGAAAGAACTGGTTGACATGATGGCCATAGCCCGGCGACTTGGGGGAAAGAAGAAGAGGTCTGATGAGTCTCTCTATCCAAAAATCCTGTCTGAATTGGACGAAAATCAGTTGAAAGATCTGGGTCAGGAGTACCTGGATAGAACCAGGATTCAGAGACAGGATTCGCCGTACTTTATTGACAAGATGCCTAACAATTTTATGCATGTGGGACTGATTAGCCTGATTCTACCCAATGCGAAAATAATAGATGCCAGACGTCACCCTATGGGTTCCTGCTTCAGCGGCTTCACCCAGCTATTTGCAAAGGGGCAGGCATTTACCTACGGTCTTGCGAATATTGGTCGCTATTATCACGACTATATAGAAGTGATGGACCATTGGGACAAGGTGCTGCCGGGTAAGGTACTGCTCATGCGGTACGAAGAAGTTGTGGAAGACATCGAAACCCAGGTGAAGAAACTCCTTGCGCACTGTGATCTGCCATTTGAAGAAGCGTGTATTAACTTCCATGAAACCGAAAGGGCTGTACGGACAGCGAGTTCAGAACAGGTACGTCAACCTATATATAGTGGTGCAACGGATCACTGGCGAAACTATGAGCCCTATCTTGATGAACTGAAGCAGAATCTGGGCGCTGTTCTGGACAGGTATCCGATTTAGTGAGTGACTTTTCGGGCGCAAGAAATCTGAGTGCATCAATTGCCCTGATAGAATCCGCGATCGGGCAATCGACAAGGGAAGGCAGGGACCCAACGGTACAGAGGATACAGCTAGCCCAACTACTTAAAGATTCCGGAAATTACGAGGGTGCGAGAAATCAGCTTGAATCCGCAATTTCAACTAAACGGATGGATTCACAATTACAGTTACAGATGGCTGAACTCGAAATTGCGATGTTCGACACTGTTAATGCCTGGAGGCGACTGAATCGTGCGCTGATCCTGACCCCTGATGATCCCGGCATCCTGATACAGTGTGGCCACCTTGCACGAATCGAGGGTGATACGGTTGCTGCTGAAGAATACTTCAGTCGCGTGGTTAAACTTGGCTACCCCTCAGGTGAAGCATTCTACGGTCTTGCACTGGTGGCGCCGAAAAACTGTAATCCCGTTGAAATTGGAAAACTCTATTCTGAAGCACCGCCATCGGAGAAAGTTGCCCTTGGTTTTGCACTCGGTAGAATCCTGGATAAGAGGGGCGAATTCGAGGAGTCCTTTCGGTATACAGCCGAAGCGAATAAATATCAGCGCAGGCAGCTATCGGATGCCGGATTCATAATCGATAACCGGGAGCAGCAGGCCTTTTTTGACAGGCATCGAATTCACCTCGGAGAGGATCTGATTAGTCGGTGCAGACATGACTGTCTGAAAACTGATAAACCGATTTTCATCCTTGGCCTTCCACGTTCTGGTACGAGTCTGGTTGAACAGATTCTGGCGAGTCATAGCAAGGTATTCGGGGGAGGCGAGGTAGATATCTCAAGGTTATTCGAAGAAACCTGTCAGTCAAAAACTCATCGACCCTTTCCCCTGGATATTGACAAGCTACAGGCTTCAGAACTGCAATCGGCAACACGCCTTTATGTGGAAAGACTGGCGATGTTATCTCCTCAAAGTCGTCGAATAACAGACAAACTACCGCACAATTTTTTACGAATTGGCTGGTTGCTTGCAATGTTGCCGAATGCATCAATCGTGCATTGCGAACGTGATGCGAAAGATACCTGCCTGTCAATTTACCAGCAGTGGTTCAACGATGCCCATGGATATGCAACGGACCTCGAATCACTGGGTATGTATCATGGTTACTATCAGGAGTTGATGGCATATTGGCATCAGTTGATGCCTGGTCGAATTCACAGAATTTCATATGAAGAACTTATTCGGAGCCCCGAAAAAACGACTTCTGCCTTGTTGGACTACTGCAACCTTAATTTTGAGGATGCCTGCCTTAAGCCTCATCAGACCCAGAGAACGGTCAATACACCGAGTGCAGAACAGGTACGCGAACCTCTATATAAGAATTCTGTAGGACGCTGGCGAAACTACGAGGTTCAATTGGGCGCATTAAAGGAGATTCTTGACGGTGGCGAAAAATAAATTGCTCTCTGAATCAGACAGCTATTTCACAGCAGAAGACATTCTGTTAATGATTGATTAGAAGAAGCAACGACAGATAAGTGAAGAATTATATGAAGAGAGTCTGCGTATACTGTGGATCAAGTGCAGGAAGTCAACCTGAATACATTGAAGCTGCACGTAATCTGGCCGGTGAAATGACAAATCGTGAAATTGAACTGGTTTACGGTGGTGGTGCAGTTGGGTTAATGGGTGAAATCGCCGATTCTGTCTTGAGTCTTGGGGGAAAGGTGACTGGTGTCATCCCAAAAGCGCTGGTTGAAAAAGAAGTATCGCATGGCAATCTGACGGATTTAAAAGTCGTCTCATCAATGCATGAACGCAAGGCAGCAATGATGGAACTTTCCGATGGATTCATTGCGTTGCCCGGCGGCCTTGGAACTGTGGAAGAACTGTTTGAGGTGCTCACCTGGTCGCAACTGGGTTTCCATCAGAAACCCTGCGCGGTGCTCAACACAAAAAACTTCTACAACGACCTGATACTGTTCCTTGATCGCACCGTTGAAGATCGTTTTGTGAAGAGTGTTCATCGGAATATGCTCATCGTCAGGGAGGATGCTGGGGATCTGATTGATTCAATGCTGTCATTCAAGGCGCCCTCGGTAGATAAGTGGATTGGATAGGTCAGCTCACCGGTAGATAAGAAAGGATAGAACGAAGCGTGGAAGCTAAAGACGAAAAAGTGGAAGTTGACTGGTTTATTTTTTCTGTTGGTATCGGTCTTCTGCTGCTGGTAGCCGTGCCGATAGTTATCTTCCCGGATGCCAGTAAGAGCAACATTAATCTGATATTTGAATATCTGACCAACAACCTCGGCGTGATCTATATTGTGACAGCAGGAGGGGTTCTGTTCCTGCTTCTGGGGATCGCGTTGAGCCGCTACGGTTCGGTCGTGCTGGGTGATATCAGCAAGCCTGCCTATTCGGGGTTTAGCTGGGCAGCAATGTTATTCTGCGCTGGAATAGGCGCGTCGTTAATATACTGGGGTGCTGCTGAATGGGTGTTCTATTATGTATCCCCTCCATTTGGGGTTGAGTCCCGATCAGATGAAGCGATTCTGCTGGCGGCGAGTTATGGGATATTTCACTGGGGCCCCGTTGGTTGGGGGTTGTATTGCTTACCGGCTGTTGCACTATCTCTGAGTTATCACGTAAAAAAGATTCCTTCTCTTCGTCTGAGTGATGCCTGTGAACCGGTTCTAAAGGGGCAAACCAAAAAATGGCCAGGCAGGCTGATTGACCTCTTGTTTATTATTGGATTATTGGGCACGGCAGCGACAGGGCTTGGTCTTGGTACTTCGGTCGTGGCGTCGGCGGTGTCACGGTTGACCGGTATGCCTGACGGCCTGGTGATGCAACTCGTCATCATTTCTATTGCAACATTAATGATTGGATACAGCGTCTCAAGGGGGCTGGACCATGGCATTAAAGTGCTGAGTAATATTAATGCCGTGCTGGCCGTTCTGCTTATACTTTTCGTCCTTGTTGCCGGGCCGACCCGATTCATCCTGGAGATGGGCGTCATCTCTCTGGGAAAAGTGGTACAGAATTTTGTATTGATGCTGACGTGGACAGACCCCCTTCAGAGAAGTGACTTCGTTGAAAGCTGGACGGTATTTTACTGGGCGTGGTGGATAGCGCTCGGCCCCTTTGTTGGTATGTTTGTCTGTAAGATATCAGAAGGAAGAACTGTCAGATCTGTTATCTTCGGAATGCTGGGTTGGGGCAGTCTGGGATGTGCATTGTTTTTCATTGTTCTGGGTAATTATGCATTACATCTCGAAACAAACAGTATCTACCCGGTTGTAACCGAAGCAATGGATCAAAGTCCGTCATCTGCGCTGGTCAGCATTCTTGAGCTATTACCAATGGGATCATTCCTGCTGGTATTTATCGCGGTTATCGGACTCGTTTTTATGGCGACTACCTATGATTCCGCGTCATATACACTCGCAGCAGGTGCCAGCAGGGCACTTGGCGAACACGATCATCCAGAGAGGTGGCATCGCGTGTTCTGGGCTTTTGCGCTTGGAGTTCTGCCCGTCACCCTTTTGTTTCTGGGGGGACTCCGAATGTTGCAGACAGCGTCAGTCGTTGCATCTTTGCCCCTGGTTGGGGTTTATCTGCTCCTGGCAATTTCTGCGTTAAAAACGCTGGATGAGTATTCTTAGGATATATCCGGGTCGAGTTTAACCTGCTCGATAATCCATTGTCTGAACAGTTCGATTCTCTTCAGGTCTGACTTCTCCTGACGACAGACCAACCACCACTCACCGTTCGCGGCCACATGTTTATCAGGAAACAGGTCAATCAATATCCCCGCCTGAAGATCCCTGGCGATATAGGGTTGCATCGCGAGAGCGACTCCCTGGCCCTGAACTGCTGTTGTAATTGAAAGTTCATAGGAATCAAACTGAAGACCATCTTCCGGGTCTATTACGCCACCAAGGTCGTTTGCAGCCAGCCAGTCATGCCAGTCTCTTGCTGAAGGATAAACCTGCAGCAGTGTATGCCTGGCCAGATCAGCGGGAAGTTTGATTGGATGCTTCGTGCTTAGCAGGCTCGGACTGGCGACCGGAAAGAGCTCTGCTGAAAACAGATGATCATAGTGCAGTTGACTGTTGTCCGGTTTACCGATCATGACACACAGATCAACATCTTCCTGATCGAAGTTCACATCACTCTGGGATGTTTGCAGTCTGACCTGAATATCCGGATGAGCTGCCTGAAAACTGGGTAGTCTTGGAATCAGCCACCTGATCGCGAAAGTCGAATAGAGTTGAATCGTTAGAGCACTTGGGCCATGGGGTTCCATAATTTCACGAGTGCCTTCAGCTATCTGATCGAAGGTCTGGCGAAGTATCGGATAGTATGATTCTCCTGCTTTTGTAAGAGCGACCGACCTGGCTTGTCGGGTAAACAACCGGGTTCCCAGGTAGTCCTCAAGGAGTTTTACCTGATGACTGATAGCCGAATGAGAAACGCAAAGTTCTTCGGCGGCCTGCCTGAAGCTCTTGTGCCTGGCAGCGGCTTCAAAACTTCTTAGTGCATTGAGCGGGGGCAATTGCCTCATCGGTTAGATCCATTCATCATTTTAATATTCAATTTCTATTTGTGGCTATTGAGAATGCAAATATCGCTGAATATTACAGCCAAGTAAGGTGAATATAACTAATCAATGGGACTAATTAAATCAATTGTTGGTTTTTCTGGCAGTTGGCAAACGGAGTGATCACTGCCGGTGTTCCTGTCTAGACGGTCCCTTTGTCTTGAATCCTAATAATTGACAGAGTTTCTGATCGGGTGCTTTCTTCATTTCTATGACATCGTCAAGATACATAACAGCAGGTGCCTCGGCCTTAAACTTGCGCCAGGTCGGAAGGCCCGTGCCATTGGGATTGCCGAATCTTGCAAAATTCACCCAGTAGCGCTGCATGTCTCCGCTGAGTTTGTGATCGACCTTGTTGGTCGCAAGCCAGGCATCATGCGTGTTGAAGATATAGGGTATTTCAGCACCGTGATAGGCGCCCACTTTCTCCCAGTATGGGCCTTGCCTAACCCGCGTGAAGTGATAGACATAAGCGTGCTGATTTGAGGCAGTCACGGCTTTGGCCATATCCATCGAGGGGCATAACATCTGATGCGCACTGGCAATCCGGTCGAGCATCGAAGACTTGTCGAGATGGGATAAAAGATTTCGAATGGAGGCGGCGGATGATGTTGCCTCATATTCTTCGAGATACCCCATAAATGAATCGTTATCACCGATATACATCAGCCATTCATTTGCATTCGTGCCAATCATCAGAGGAACAGGCGCCTGGTTACCCTCGCCGAATACCTCATGTGGAGAGGCCTCCAGCCCGTGACCGCCAATGACACTTGAAAAGTTGATGTCAGGCATATGTTTCTCTATCGCAACTAATAGCGCCAGACCAGTTGTCTTTCTGAGTGAGTCTATGCCCGATGCGCTCATGCTGTTAGCTAATTTTTCACCTTCAGTGGTCAGTGCCGAAAGCGTACCGGTCAGATTGTGCTGATAGCCTGCACTCTGATGGATAGCCTTTTGGAACAAAGGTCTGGCAACGGCAGAAGCCATCAGAAAGTTAATATTGGTTGCACCGGCTGATTCACCGAAAATGGTTATATTGGCCGGGTCGCCACCAAACTCCCGGATATTATCTTGTATCCAACGCAGTGCAGCGATGAGATCGAGGAGCCCGTAATTCCCTGCCTTGCCTGATTGTTCCTTCACCAGATCGGGGTGAGAGAAAAATCCGAAAACACCGAGTCTGTAGGGAACAGAGACAACGACGACATTTTGTCGGGCCAGTTGATGACCCTGATAGTTTGGTTCATAAGCCCATCCACCCTTGTTGCTACCACCGTGTATCCAGACCATCACTGGCATGCTGGCTTTGGGATCTGCGTCTTTTGTCCAGATATTCAGATAAAGGCAGTCTTCACTATATCCCCCTTCCGGTGATTCGATGAGTGCGCGATCACCGCCAAGAGATTGAACAAGATCACGATACCAGTTCTCGATATGAGGACCCTGCATACAGGCTGGTGAATACTTATCAGCAACTGTTGTTCTTTCCCGTGGTTTATAGGCCTGGGGCGGTCTCCAGCGTAAATTGCCAACTGGCGGTGCGGCAAATGGCAGGCCTTTGAAGCTTAAAACGCCATGTCCGTCTTTTGTTCCTGTCCAGGATTCTCCGGCGAGCGAAAACTCAGCGGCCTGAATCTGACAGCTTAGTAACAAGAAGGCCAGAAATAGGAATTTCATCACGCTGGCTCTGACAAATTTCTAGACTATTGTTGCCAGCGCATCGAGAACCCCGTTGGGTTGTTCGGATAACATGGAATGTCCGCAGCCGTCCAGCAGGCTGATGCGGCTTCCCGCAATAAGGCTTGCGACCTCCCGGGCACTGACTGGTGCTGTCATTTTGTCTTCGCCTGCGATGATGACCAGGGTTTCAGCGGCAATTGTGGCAGCAAGTTCAGCCCCGTTACCAAATTCATTGCAGGCATTCAGATCGGTAAAAAAGACATTCTCATCTGTCGTCTCGAGTAAACGCTGACCCGACATCGTCATACAGACACCAGGGCTCTCGTTACCTCCCATCTGTCCGAAACTGCTATGACTCCAGGTATTGGCCATATCAATGGCGTCGTGATCGTTTTCTTTGGCCGCATCCAGTAGCAGATTTGTAACCGGCATGGGTGTGGATGTACCAAGTAACGCCAGGATGCGTGTCTTGTTGGCGTATCGTGCAGCGAAATTAAGTGCAGCTAACGATCCCATACTATGTCCGACAATGGCTGCTTTATCGATGGAAAGAACTTCCATTGCATCGTTTAACCAGTCAGCCATAGCGTCGACACTACCCAGGGCGGCGCCGTCAGATCTCCCATGACCAGGGAAATCAAAAGCGAAGACATTATATCCGTGTCGCGCGAAATACCTCGCGGGAAGAACCCAGACGCTGTGATCCATACCAGCACCGTGGAGGAATACGACATTTGGTTGATCGTCTCTGATATTGCCGGTGCCGATACTGTAGAAAGTTTTATTACCGTTGACTTCACAATACATGGGTTAACCTCTTTTCTTTCTGGGCTGAGAAGCACGCAGGCCCTTACGTAAATCTGCGATTAGATCACTGGGATCTTCAAGGCCGATTGAAAGCCGGATCAGGCCCTCTGATATGCCTGCTGCCTCAAGTGCGTTTGCGTCCATTCGATGGTGGGTTGTACTTGCAGGGTGAATGATGAGTGATTTTGCATCACCAACATTTGCAAGATGTGAGAAGACATCCAGGTTCTCTATTAATTTTATGCCTGCTTCACGACCACCTTTCACACCGAAGGTAAACACTGCACTGGAGCCTTTGGGCATCAGTTCATTCGCCAGCTCATGATCAGGATGGTCAGGTAGAAGTGGATGATTGACCCAGTCGACCTGCTCCTGTTCAACCAGGAACTCTACAACTTCTTTGGTATTTTCCACGTGTCGTTGCATCCGTAGGGGCAGAGTCTCGATACCCTGCAAAATATGGAATGCGGTTGTCGGACTCATGCATGCCCCAAAATCCCGTAACCCTTCTTTTCTTGCGCGGGTGATGAAAGCAGCAGGGCCGAATTCTTCTGCGAAATTAAGATCGTGAAATCCGTCATAGGGTTCAGTCAGCGTTGGGAACTTACCGGAAGCTTCCCAATCGAAAGTGCCCCCATCAACCAGAAGTCCGCCGATAACCACACCGTGACCAGAAAGGAACTTGGTTGCAGAGTGCATCACAAGGTCTGCGCCGAAATCTATGGGCTTAATGAGATAGGGCGTTGAGAAGGTTGCGTCCACAAGAAGCGGTAATCCGGCATTATGGGCAATCTCTGCTACCACTGGAATATTCAGGACTTCAAGCCCCGGATTACCAACAGTCTCGGAAAATACAAGACGGGTTTCTGGTCGAATAGCTGCCTGGAATCCTGCCGGGTCCCTTGGGTCGACAAAGGTTGTATCAATACCGAATCTTCTCAAGGTGTAGTCCAGCAGATTATGGGTTCCACCATAAATACTTCTCGAAGCGACAATATGTTCACCTGCACTGACGATGGTCGCAATAGCAAGGTGAACCGCTGCCTGACCACTGGCTGTTGCGATTGCGCCCACGCCATTGTCGAGCATGGCAATTCGTTCTTCCAAAACTGCGTTGGTCGGATTGGAGAGACGGGAGTAGACATGACCGGCCCGCTCTATATTGAATAGACCCACTGCATAGTCGGTATCTTTGAAAACAAAAGAAGCCGATTGAAAAATCGGTGTCGCCCGGGCACCTGTCGTTGGATCAGGTTGTTGTCCTGCGTGCAGGCTTAAAGTGTCAAATTTTAGTGTTGGGGGCTTAGCCATGCGGCTCTCCACATACAGATTCGAGACATCAATGGTATGTCAAAGCCGTGGTGCGGTGAAACCTATATTATCCTCGATTCAAGAGTACCGAAATAAGCGTGAAACTTTCTCAACACAGCGTATGCAGTACTCATCTGTAGAATAATATTTCTCTCCTTTGTTCCTGTAATATTCCTTAACAGAGGGACACCGAAAGTGATCAAATCTGGATGAATGAAGACAGGATAACCATATTGGATGCCGGCATGGGCAAAACACTGTCCATGCGAGGAGTCGATATACCAGGGACTATCTGGTCAGCCAATGCGCTTATTGTTGCACCCGAGATAGTGACCGATGTGCATAAAGAGAATATTAAAGCTGGCGCAGGTGTTATTACCACAAACAGTTACGGCATCATTCGATCCGATCTTGCAAAAGAGAACATAGAGAACCAGTTTGAATCCCTGAATCACCTTGCGGGTGAACTGGCTGTCGAGGCTGCAGAGGCGTGCGCCAAAACAGGTGAGAAAAGAGTGGAGATCGCAGGTAGCCTGCCCCCTTTAAATGGCAGTTATCGACCAGACCGGGTACTGGACAAAAAAGTCATGGACCGCCTGTATCGGGAGCAGGCTGATATTCTTGCTGCCTACGTGGATTTCTTTATTTGTGAAACCATGTCGACGATCGAAGAAGCACATACAGCAGCGATAGCTGCTGGTCAGACGGGTAAATCGGTACTTATCTCATTGACATTGGATGATGACAGGGCAGGTTGCCTTCGAAGTGGTGAAACCGTTGCGGAAGCGATCGAATCCCTGGCGTCGCTTAAACCCCTTGGTATCCTGGCGAACTGTTGCTTACCTGAGCGCATCAGCGATGCCATGCAGACACTGGCTGGGTCAGGACTCCCCTTCTCAGGTGGATATGCCAATGCATTCAGTCGTGTCCCAAAAGATTTTGAACTCGATGGGATCAAGGAAAGTGATCGAAAGCTACCGCTACGCAATGATCTCACGCCTGAATTTTATAGCCACTTCGTTGAAGACTGGATCGACAAAGGTGCGAACCTTGTTGGCGGTTGCTGTGGCACTACCGCTGAACATATCAAGGCAATTTCCAGCCTGGTGAGGGCAATCTAGGTAACCACAGAACGTGGAATTAACTGTCGGGTAATCAGCGAGTTCGTATTGGCCGTCAAAGCGCGCTAATGTAAGTCTCATGTGGTTTACTCGGTTCAATTCGGTACTTTCATTAATCCTTCTCCTTCTAGGTACAGGCATTGCAATTGTCTGGTGGATGAGCCCGGAATTGACTCGCTATCTGTTGAAAGAGCAGTTGGCCACTTATGGCTACGAGCTTCACGATTTTTCGATGAGACAGCCCCGCGGATGGATGGCTCGAATAGATAGAGTTTCGATTTCGTCACCGGAAATAGAACTCGAAGCCAGTGGTATTGAACTCCGCCCAACAGGGAATACCGGTCGCGAAATCTATCTCATGGCAGAGGAGGTTGAATTCGATTTCAAGCAGACTGCTAATGACAGACCACCGTCACTAAACTGGTCCGGATTTGTGGACCTGGTTGCAAAGTCCATAGCCTTCTTGCCATCAATGACGACAATTGAATTGCTGGAGTTCTGCATACGTGAATGTCTAGCAGGGAAGGTGATTGCAAGGCACGAGATGCAGCGAGCCCATATAAGTATCAATACACTCAGCGGTATTGGTCATTTGAATTGGAGTCCGCAAAAATCAATCATTGACGTTACCGGGTTTGGGAAATTCCAGTATCGATTACGTGGCGAGATCAATCATGCGGAAAATTCAGATCCCGGTCTTACCTGGCAGAGCACCCTGGGGGCTGCTGTTGATCCTCTGACATTTCATGGTGAATATCCTCTCATATATTCAGTCGAATTAAGGTCAATACAATCCTCATTTTCAGGTCGTCTACCGGCAGAAGGACTTATTGACCTGACGAGATTCGAGCAGGATCTTGAGGGAAATTCCGAAACAGCATTCGACCTGCAATGGGAGATTAAGTTGTCGGATAACGTACTAGCCGGTAGCCAGATGGTTGAACTTGATATCGGGATCAGCCAGGGCTGGGCGGAGGTTGAGTTGAATAACCCGGTAGATACTGAGCTGGAAAGTGAACTTTTCAATCATGGATCGATTACCGTTAAGAAGGGAAGCAGATGCAGAGTTAACAGCGAACTGATCCAGGTAAGCTGTGCTATTTCCGGAATTGATGTGGCTGGCAGCTATGAAGCGTTAAGTTTTTCGGGATTGGTCGAGGCTGCGAAACTGGATATCCACAATGAAAGTTGGCGTTATGATTCGCCAGCTCAAATTGAATTGTACCAAGGGGATATTTCTCTTCTCTCAGCAGGTTTTACCGTGTCAGCAGACAATGATGGATTGCATGCGTCGAGCACAGATGCCGTCGGGCTGGGGATACAGGGTGACAGGATCGATATTGTCAGCGATTACAGGAAAGGAGGCGGAGAGATCAGACTAGAAACAATCAGACCGGCCACGGAGCTGATTGAGATGATTGGTCTGGTCGAACTGGAAGAACTGGAAATTCACAAGGGTGAATTCAACGTCTCAGCTCTACTCAGATGGACCCTGGGAGAGGACGACAGGCAGCTTTCACTGGATTCGAAACTATTATTCAGCGAGACAGATCTGGACTATCAGGGCATTAAGATTACCGACGCAAACCTTGATATCGAACTTGTCGGCTGGCCGCGATTGCGAACAGCAAAACCTGCTCAAATGAGCTGGCGGACTATGAACGTGGGTGTGCCGATAGAAGATATGCAGATGCTTTTTGATCTTGAATTGGTGCCAACTCAGAAATATTACAAGCTGAATGGCATAGATTTAAGTGCAAACCTGCTCGATGGCACGGTAAATAGCAAGGCATTTGACTACGAGCTTACCAGCCAGAAGGGTGGTTTCGATCTGATGATAGAAGAATTTGCCCTGAACCGGATTCTGGCGCTGGAGGAAGAGGACTTCGAAAGTACAGGCAGAATCAGTGGTTCAGTTCCGGTTCATATCGAAGACGGTAAATTACAAGTCAGTGATGGAGTGATCTTCGCGATCAAACCGGGTGGAATCATCAGGTACAACGCCAGTCGATCTGTGCTTGATATGATTGAGAAGAATGAGTCGCTCAAAGTTGTTATTGATGCCATGTCGAATTTTCAATACGAGAGCCTGGAAGCAGACCTGCAATATTCACCAGAAGGTATACTATTGGCAGAAACCCGACTGGTTGGAAATAACCCTGATTATGAAAATGGTCGTGAAATACAGCTCAACCTGAGTCTTGAAGAGAATGTCGGTACCTTGCTAAAAAGCCTGATGTTCAGTGAGGAAACATCAGCGAAAATAGGAAAGAAAATGAAGAATGGAGTGCGTCGATGAACAGAATATTTTTAACAGGTATCATCCTGTTACTCCAGAGCGGCTGTACCCCAACGATTAAGGTCGAGGCACCCTCCGAACCGATTGTTATAAATCTCAATGTGAAAATTGAACACGAAATAAGAATCAAGGTAGCCAAGGATCTTGATGAATTATTCGAAGAAGAATCAGATATTTTTTAGGAGCGTCTCTATGTGCAGATTATTCACAGGCTTGTTGATGGCGGTTCTTCTTTTGAACACACCGGTTGAGGCATCGCCCCTTGATGACGCCCGCAATGCCGGGCAGGTGGTCGAAAAATCCGACGGGTATGTCAAGGCCAGCGGAAGCGTCGCGCCAAATGTTCAAAAACTGGTGGCTGATGTAAACAAGCGAAGAAAATCAGCGTACCAGAAGATCGCCAAGAAGAACGGCATCACAATTGAGCAGGTTGCTGCTGAAAGCTACAGACAGCGCATGAAGAAGCAGAAGTAGATGCAACTGGTGATCGTCAGTTTATATCGGGTTATTTAACTCGCCCCCGTCGAACCTTTCTTCAGTTTCGCAAGCGCGGCGCCAACGCCATCCAGTCGTCTCGAATCAGCTTCCCTGGGCTGTCGATTGCCGATGAGTACCATATAGTTTGAATGGGCCGTATGAACTGCCGTGCGATAACCCATTGCATCCTGGGCGCCGTTGATCGACTGTTTGAGCATGCGAAGGCTCATCAGGTCATTCTCTGCAATGCGCTCTGCCTGTGCCCATGTTTCTTTTTCCAGGTCTGCTCTTGGTACCACGTTATGAACCAGCCCCAATTCAAATGCTTCGTCAGCGGGTATGAACCTGTTCTCGAAGAGAATGGCTTTTGCGTTCCTGATACCCAGATCCCAGGGGGCTGTGAAGAGTTGGAGATGAGAGGGTAGAAACATTGCGTCATCAGATGCGACGATCAGATCCATGCAGGAAGCAATGAGATACCCACCAAAAATGCAATATCCCTGGACTTGAGCAATGGTTGGTTTTTTCAGATCGCGCCAGCGTAGTGAAGCATCAACGAACAGATCCCAGGTCATTTGCAGATGACCCAGTGTGCCGGGTGCATACGGACGTTCCTGCAGATCAGCCTGTTGTTCGGGTGTGCCTAGATCATGGCCTGCCGAGAAGTGATCTCCTGAACCCTGAAGAATCACGACGTGAATTGACGGATCTCTCTCAGCCTTTATGAATGCATCATCCATCTCTTCAAGTAGAATTCTCGATTGTGCGTTCCGGTATTTCGGTCTATTTGTTCGCACGATTGCGATCCTTCCATGCTTCTCGTATTCAATCTGCTCGTACTTCATTGTTCTGCCTGTCAATTCTGATTCGGATTTCACCATAATAACGCGATGCTACCGGCAACTCGAATGAGTTGGAGTCGCAGGTTTTCGATGCTGCCCAAATGAAAATACTGGTTGAATCCGGTGCCTGGGACAATGGATGATGTTATTGTCAGAAAAAACAACACTTATCTCCTGATTGGCATACGAAGGATTCGTGCTAATGACTCACAGGATTACTAACACTAAGTAAAAGGGCTTGCAGGAGCTCAAACGGAGAAAACGTGAATAATGTAGAAGTGATTCAGAACTTTATTAATGCCTGGTCGAATCTGGATGCTGAAGAACTCGTGGGGTACTTCACAGAGGACGGTATTTACTACAACATGCCAACAGAGCCGGTGCAGGGGCGTGATAATTTAAAGAGCTTTATCGGCGGATTTATCGGCAACTGGACAAAAACAACATGGGATACGCTGAATATCATAGGTGATGGTGATGTGGTTATCGCTGAACGTCTGGACAGGACGGTTGCCGGTGATGTCAAAGTTGACCTCCCGTGCTGTGGTGTTTTTGAAATGGAAGATGGCAAGATTAAAGTCTGGCGAGACTATTTCGATATGGCGACTTTCGTGAAACCGTTTTCATAGGTAACCGGAATTAAGAGAACTGCCAATCTTTCAGCGGATAAGGAGTCCAGATGAAAACTCAGGCTGCAATAGCGCGTTCGAGTAACGAAGATTTTACAATCGAAGAAGTAGAGCTTGCTGATCCAGGTCCGGGTGAGGTCAGGGTCAAGATCGAGGCCTGTGGCATCTGCCGAAGTGATCTGAGTGCACTTGAGGGAAAAGAGACAATTCAATTTCCCGCTGTACTCGGGCACGAGGCTGCCGGGACAGTTGACCGGCTTGGTGGTGATGTGCGATCTGTCAGGGAGGGTGACAAAGTTGTGCTGTCCTGGACGCCAGCCTGTGGTGTTTGTCCTGCCTGCATGAAGGGTGAAGTGCATCTATGTCTTGGCATCAACATGACTACGGAACGAAAGGGACCCCTTAGTCAGGGTGGTGAGGGGCTTGATCGCTTTATGGGTCTGGGTGCTTTCTGTGAACATATCGTTGTACCTGAAGCCATGGCTGTGCCGATTGCGAGTTCTCTTGACCCGACCCATGCCTGTTTGATCGGTTGTGGGGTTACCACTGGGTTTGGTGCGGCAGTCAATACAGCAGCCATCAGGTGGGGTGAATCAGTAGCAGTTCTCGGTTGCGGCGGTGTGGGCCTGGCAGCTATTCAGGGCGCCAGAATCGCAGGCGCTAGCAGAATTATTGCCATAGACCCCATAGAACAGCGTCGCGAGGTGGCGCTTCGTGTTGGTGCCACTGAAGGCTATGGTCCCGAAGATATTGTAAAGAAAGTCTTGTCCAAGACTGAAGGTGGTGTTGACTGTGCTATTGAATGCGTTGGCAATACAGCAACCATGCAGGACTGCTTCAATATGATCAGGCAGGGTGGTCGTGCAATCATCGTGGGTTTGCCCGCCTTTACTGAAATGTTGACCATTCCTGCGATTATGCTGCTTCGGGAAAAGGTGTTGACAGGTTCTATTTACGGCTCTGCAAATCCGTCAGTTGATTTCAGGAAAATTGCAGCTTTGGGCGAAAGTGGGAAATTGGAGTTTGAACCGCTGGTTGACAAGATTCGGGATTTTTCTGAGATCAATAAGGGGTTTGAGGAAATGCGGGCAGGTAGCGTGACCAGAGTTGTGCTCAGGTTCTAACCTGAATATGGTTAATACCTTGCGGAATCTGTCTGGTGACTTTTAATAATCTCCGCACGTAAAACCCGACGACTCCAGGTATGTGCAATAACCGCCATTATGATATTGGAGACTGCGGTCGCGAGAAATATACCGATAAACCCCCAGTAGACATTAAACAACGCTGCAAGGGGGAGATGAATTACCGTCATCCTGAACACCGACATGATAGTCGTAGGCACGGGTTTCCCCAGGGCTATAAAAAGCGAACCAGAGATCATGCCAATACCGAGCGCACCGAATGTAATAGGCAGCAAGAGGAAGTACCAACCCGCAGATTCAACCAGTAATGGGTCATCGTTGATGAATGAGACCAGATTGTCGCCGAATGGCGCGAGGATTATGAAAGTAGCGAGACCCCACGCCAGGCTGAACTTATAAGAGATGGTAAGGGCCTGGTAAATCCGATCGATATTACGAGCCCCCCAGTTTTGACCGATAAAGGGACCGATGCTCGAAGAGAGCGACATCAGAATCATCATGATCATCATCTCGAATCGTGAGGTAATGCCAAATCCTGCAACTACTGATGAGCCGTGTTCTGACAACAACCACAAGATAACGCCCATCGACACCGGTCCGATCAGGCTGTTCAACATGGAGGGCACACCGATATAGAGAATTTCCCTGGTGGACCGCAGGATTCCGGAAATTGCCTTGCGGTTCACCAGCAACAGCTTTTCGTCACCGATCAATACCCAGAACATACCTATCGTTCTAACCGAACCGGTTAGAATGCTTGCCCAGGCTGAACCAATGAATCCAAGTTCGGGGCTGCCCAGGAGTCCAAAAATCATAATGGGGGCAACAACCACCTGAAGGGCTGAACTGCCTGTCATTATGATTCCGGGAAGACGGGCATTACCCACTGCTCTCAAAACCGTGCTGGTAACCATTGGCCAGGTGAATAGTGCCAGACCAAGAATCCAGATATCTGTATATTGTTCAATCAGAGGCAGAATGCGATCGCTGGCACCCATTGATTCGAATAGATCCTGTTTGAACGTATAACCAACTGCCACGAGCAGTAAAACGAGCAGGGTTGTCAGGATAAGTGCATGAGTCACCAACTGTCTTACCCGGTTGCGATCGCCAGCTCCCTCGGCACGGGCTATGATCGAGGCGGCACCATTGCCGATGCCCATAGACAAACTTGACATACCCATGATCAAAGGGAAGGTAAAACTATACGCGGCCAGTTCATCCGCACCCAACACACCGATGTAAATAGTTTCAATCATCGATGCTGCAATCATGGATGAAATACCAAGAAACATCGGGATGGTCATGCGAACCAGATGGGCTTTTATTGCACCTTTAGTCAGGTCCTGGGAGTTGGTTTTGGTTGCTTTGGAGACGGATGACATCCGTCGATGATTCCACCGGGCGTGCACGCCGTCCAGTTTTGTTTTTTAGTTGAATAGCTCAAGTGATTTCAGACTCCGACCTTGCCAGAACGGGTCTTGCG
>CAZJRI010000002.1:18625-92292 GCA_964548025.1 uncultured Pseudomonadales bacterium | reverse complement strand
ATTCTCGGGTGTTAACGGGCAATGCAGGGTAATCACATCCGACTTTGTAAACAGATCGTCCAGTTCTACCTGTTCAACCTCGAGTCCTGCCAGGTTTGCAGCATCCGGCCAAAAGAGATCATGCGCTATCAATTTCATGCCCAGCGCAGAGCCGATTCTTGCAACAGCTTGCCCGATGCGGCCAATGCCAACGATACCCATTGTTCTCCCGGATAGTTCGAACATTGGTTGTCTGGTGAAACACCAGTCAATATTATCTGTCCACTCGCCATCATGAACTGCCTGGTTGTGAACGCCTACACCTCTGGCAAATTCAAGTAGCAGCGCCGCAACATGTTGAGCAACGGAATCAGTGCCGTAAGTCGGGATGTTGCTGACAACAATACCGCGTTCCGATGCCGCTTCAATATCGACAACGTTGTATCCAGTAGCTAGTACGCCGATGTACTTCAGATCAGGGAGTGCTTCAATTGTCTGCCGGGACAGGGGAGTCTTGTTTGTCAAAAGACACCCTGCACCCTGAGACCGTTCAATAATCTGCTCATTTGTCGTCCGATCAAAGACCTCAAGGTCACCCAGGGAAGATACGGGAAGCCAGTCAATATCACCCGGGTTCAGGGTAAAACCATCTAAAACTACAATACGATCAGACATCGTCACTCCTTGGCCATCTCGGCGCTACAACCATCAAAAAACACAATCAAAACGAGAATCAGTCAGACCGCTAGGATAGCTTTGACAATCTACCGGTGGCAAATAAGTTATGCTCCTCGGATCAAATCATTATTTGGATGTTCGTTATGATTTCTGACAATGCTCTACCCCTTTCAACGCCAATGGATATACGTCTCGGTCTGACCAGGCGTGAGGATGCAGCCTTCCCGCTACGCTGGGGTATCCTTGGCGCTGGCAATATTTCCGGTCAGTGGGCTGATTCGTTAAAGGCATGCAAGGGAGCTGAAGTTACCGCTGTCGCCGCAAGATCTGCAGATCGGGCCAGGGCATTTGCCCAACAACACGAGATCAAATCTGCCTTCGGCAACTACGAGGAGATGGTGGCTTCACCGGACGTTGATATCGTCTACGTTGGTACCATCACCGGCTTACACAAAGAACACAGTCTGCTCGCTCTCAACGCAGGTAAGCATGTTCTGTGCGAGAAACCGTTGGCAGATACTGTCGATGATGCAGAGGAAATGTACGCGGTCGCAGCAAATAACAACGTCATGCTTCAGGACGGGATGTGGACCCGGTTTTTCCCCGCGGTAGAACATGCACGCGCAGCAATCGAATCGGGCATTATTGGCGATGTTGTGTTAACCCAGTCAGACTTCTTTGACCCCGTCTATGCTATTCAAGCAGCGCCACTCGCATTTGGTACCGATTCAAAACCTACAGCTATTGTCGCCGCTGGTCACAAAGCAAGTGGTGCCATCGTTGCCTACGGTGATGAGAAATGTGCTGTCTTCACATTTCCACCCTTCAACAGTGAGCTGACGGAAGTGACAGAGATTATCGGCACAAAAGGAAGAATCTCTCTGGCCCAGCCTGGGCACAGTCCGACAACCATAACAATCAGCTTGCCACCAAGGGTTCCGTCACGCTATACGACTAAAAGTGTACCTTCCCCAACCCAGCGATTCGAATATCCCCTGCCAGCATCCGTTAGTATTCGCCGCCCTTTTCCGAATCAGCAGGGTTTTCTCTACCAGGCCGAGGCAGTTCATCGATGTCTGGCTGCAGATCTGCTCGAATGCCCGCAATATAACAAGGAAGAATCCCTGCATACCATGGCGTTACTCACGGAAATCATGAATACAAAAAAGCAGGGAAATAGCTGACGGGATTGCTCACAGCCTGAAAACATGTTTTATTCTCAATACCCGGATGATTAACTTCATCAGCCCGACTCGCGATATAAAACCGGAGGATAATTATGTGTGACGAGGATACCGTTCGAGACAATGAGAAGTTTCTGCGAAGTTCAGCGGGGATTTCCCGCAGGCAATTCAATACCCTTGCAGCGGGTACCGCGATATCGATGGTCCTTCCCAGCGTTGCAAATGCGAAGGAAGTTTTAGAAAGCGATGTTATGGTAACAACCGCAGACGGCATGGCTGATTGTTATTTCGTGCATCCATCCAGCGGTAGCCACCCTGGCGTGCTCATATGGCCCGACATCCTGGGACTCAGACCAGCATTCAGATCAATGGGTAAAAGACTTGCGGAATCAGGCTATTCGGTACTGGTGGTCAATCCCTACTATCGGAGCGAGAAGTCTCCCGTGGTGGAGGAAGGTGCAAGTTTTCAGAATCCTGACGTTCGCAACAAGTTATTTCCGTTAGCTCGCTCATTATCTCCAAAGACGGTTGTCACTGATGCAACTGCATTCGTTGAATTTCTCGATGCTCAGAAAGCGGTGAATACAAAGCAGAAAATAGGCACCATGGGATATTGCATGGGCGGACCTTTCACCATGCGAACAGCCGCGGCACTCCCCTCGCGCATCGGTGCAGGCGCTTCGTTCCACGGTGGCAGACTGGTCACCGACACCGAAGACAGCCCACACCTGCTGGTTCCTGAAATGAAGGCCAGCTTTCTCTTTGCGATTGCCGCAAATGATGATGAAAAAGATCCAAAGGCCAAGATTAGAAGTTTACGAGGGAGCACTTCACGGCTGGTGTCCACCAGATTCGGCGGTATATAACGAAGCCCAGGCAGAAAGAGCCTGGTCCAGGCTTTTGGTCTTGTTTGAGACCGCACTGGGATGAGACTATTACCTTTCACTTAAAATAAGTTGTTTTGATTCCGATTTTGTTTCCAGGCCCTGACCTTGCAACTTCGACCTTATCAGAACCCGGTAAACAAAAGAGTAGTATATGAATGCAGCACAAAAGACTGAACATTTTGACGTCCTGATTGTCGGCGCCGGTATTTCCGGTGTAGGTGGCGCTTACCATTTGAAGGATCAGTGCCCTGACCTGAGCTATGTCGTGCTTGAAGGATTAGAGAGCTTCGGTGGTACCTGGTACATGCACCGCTATCCCGGGATACGATCAGACAGTGACCTTTATACATTTGGATATAGATTTAAACCCTGGATCGGGGCTCCGATTGCAACGGCTGAAGAGATTCTAAGCTATATGGGCGAGGTGATTGATGAGAACGATCTCGCCCAGCATATCCGATACAACCATCATATCGGTTCAGCCCAGTGGTCCAGCGAGGACAAGCTCTGGACACTTGAGGGTACCCGCAAAGATACAGGTGAGACAGTCCGCTTCACCGGTAATTTCCTCTGGATGTGCCAGGGGTATTATGAGCATGCCCAGGGCTATACGCCCGAATGGCAGGACATGGACAAGTTCAAAGGTGAGATCATCCACCCACAAACCTGGCCGGAGGATCTGGACTACAAGGACAAGAATGTGCTGGTTATCGGCTCGGGCGCAACTACAGCTACTGTGGTTCCTGCCATCGCCGCTGACTGTAATCACGTTACAGTGCTGCAACGCTCGCCAACTTATTTCATTCCCGGTCGTAATGCACATGAACTGGCAGATCAACTGCGTGAACTGGGCATCAAAGAGACCTGGATTCATGAAATTGCCCGCCGTCAGATTCTTTACCTTCAGGATGAATTCACCCGCCGTTCGTTTGAAGAACCGGAGGCGGTGAAGGAAGAACTGTTATCAGGCGTAAAGGAATACCTGGAGCCTGACTACGATGTGGATACGCATTTCACACCCAAGTACCGACCCTGGCGGCAACGGATCGCCTTTGTGCCTGACGGCGACATATTCGAGGGTATTAAAGCTGGTAAAGCAACCATGGTGACCGATGAAATTGACCGGTTTTCCGAGAAAGGCATCCTGCTTCAATCCGGTAAAGAACTGGAAGCAGACATCATTGTCACCGCCACGGGCTTCAACCTCAGCGTCCTGGGAGGTATCAACTTTTCTGTTGATGACAAACCAGTTGATTTCGCCGACACAGTCACCTATCGGGGCATGATGTTTACCGGTGTACCGAATATGGTGTGGATCTTTGGGTACTTCCGCGCAAGCTGGACACTCAGAGTCGATCTGGTCAGTGATTTCGTTTGCCGTCTATTGAATTCGATGAAGGAAAATGGTCAGAAGTCTATTGTTCCTGTACTCCGTCCTGAGGACCAGGACATGCCCCTTCACTCGTGGATGGATCCTGAAAACTTTAATCCTGGTTATCTGATGCGATCGATGCATCTGATGCCAAAGAGAGGTGACAAACCCGAGTGGCAACACACCCAGGATTATTGGGTTGAGAAGGATGAATTGCCCAAGGTTGATCTGGAAGACCCCATATTCAATTACAACTAGCGCCGACCGGCAGGTCACTTCCCCGGAGGTGACCTGTAAACGCTAAAAGATTGAAACAAAAGTTGCCTGCTGACAGCAATCACTTCAACAATTCGTCACAACGTTCTTTGTAGGTATATTTCAGTTGTGAGATATTCTCATAGTTACGGTTAATCCTGTCTGTCATATCCGCAAGGGTACTGCGCCACGCCTTCAAAAAGATGTCTTCTGCAGCGTCTTCTCCATGTTCTTTAATTCCGGCTGACTTCGCTTTTGCAATCAACGCGTCCATCTTCTCCCGCTCAAGATCCACCATGATCTGCATATTGCCATCACGCTGCATAAACGAACCTACCACCATTCGATGATAGACAGCACAGGTCGTGTAGTCCTTCGCCGTTGCCGGTTTTGATTCGCCGAAAGCTGTGGATACAGTCAACAGCAATATAACGCCTGATAACTTGTGCAATAGATTGCTCCACCCTACGTGTCATGTAAGACTAACACTATCAAGGTCGCAGGAGAAAAGAATGCGTATCGAAGTGAACGGCTGCCGTCTCTATGTTGACGTTGTCGGTTCCGGATTGGTCGCAAGCGGACCAGAAATGGTCGAACGTCCCGTGGTATTCGTTCTGCATGGCGGTCCGGGTTTCGATCACTCAACCATGAAGCCTGATTTCAATCCGCTGGCCGATGTAGCCCAGTTGATTTATTACGATCACCGTGGTCAGGGGCGCAGTGACAGCGACAAATCGGAAAACTGGAACCTTGATCAGTGGGCCGATGACCTTCGCGGGCTGACAGAAGTGCTGGGCGTTGAGAAACCGATTGTGCTCGGACTTTCATTTGGCGGTTTCGTTGCGCAGAACTATGCAATCCGTCACTCCGACCGGCTTCACAAGCTGATTCTGGCAAGCACCGTTGCCAGAATGGTGCCTGAAAGGGTGTTCGATGCATTCCAGCGCTTCGGCGGTAACAGCGCTCGAGATGCGGCGGTCGACTTCTGGGGCGGGCCAAACGAGGACAATACAAAAATCTATGTGAAAGAGTGTTTTCCGCTGTATAGCAGAACTCAACAAGATCCGGATTCAATGCAAAGGGCAGTCATGAGACCGGAAGTTATTTCATTTTTCACAGCCCGGTGGCGAAAACTGGACATTTGATTTTCGGGAGGGGCTCTCATCAATCAACTGCCCGACGCTCGTCACTGCCGGGGATCTTGATCCGATTACACCAATAGAAGCGATCGAGGAACTGGCAGATCAGATACCATCGTCACATTTACAGATGGAAAGATTTTCAGACTGCGGCCACGGGGTCCACAGGGATGATCCAAAAGCCTTTGAAGTCATGAAGAAATTTATTACCGATGAAGTCTAAACTATCAACGGCTTCTCTCAGTCGTCCTGCTTCAGATCCTTGATCGATCTCTTTTTGTTCTGCTCAATCGTTTCAGTATCCCAGACTTTGGAGAAGCGCATGGCCCGTGGACAGTGGAAGTAGGCCTCGTCGATAGAAAGCAATAAGCCCTGCGTGATGCCAGCATTGTCGTCAGGATCGTAGACCTCTGATTCAATCTTCCTTTCTGCCAGTTCGCCTGCTTCGAGCAACTGAACGCTCCCGTTTACCCGCACCGTTACCTCCATGCCGGGAATCATGATTACCAGACCGACCTTGGCATTGGTTTCGAGATTGTCGTAGGTCTGAAACAGGCGATTGCCACCAACATCGGGAATGAGCAATGTCCGATCATCCACGATCTTGATGAAGCCAGGCAATCCGCCCTTGGGTGAAGCATCGCAGTCACCATCTGAGTTGCTGCTTGCCATGACCGCAAAGGGCGCATTTTCGATATACGCGCGTACGTAGGGTTCGAGATGGTCCTTCACCTTCACTGCGGCCAACGGGTGAATTCCACCGAGTTGTTCTCTTAACGCCTCAATCCTGCTCATTGGTATTTCTCCCGGTTGTTATCACGACTTGATGAAGGTAATTCAATTGTTGGAAATCAGTACTCGCATATTATCACCTAGTGTAATAGTTTTCGGAAACTGAAGTCTGTTTAAATCAGGCGAAATTGCAGTGGAGAATCCAAGATGAAGAAGTTGATTATTCTGTGCCTGTTATGCTGTCCCACGTTTAGTGCGTATTCAGGAGAAGCAGAAGATCCACTGGCAACCTTGTGGGCCACCTGGAACGACAGGAAAACGCAGTCCATACCTGCATTCAAGATTTTTGACAACCTTTACTATGTGGGTATGGAGTGGGTCGCTGCCTATGTTCTGGTAACAGACAAAGGTCTCGTGGTGATCGATGCATTATACGGCGATTGGGTGGACCACCTCATCAATGGCATGGTGAAACTGGGACTGGACCCTAAAGATATTAGCTACGTGCTGGTTACACACGGCCACTTCGATCATGCTGGTGGTGCCAAAGTGTTACAGGACAGGTATGGCGCCAAAGTGCTCATGTCTGCAGAAGACCTTGCGTTATCCAGACAACCTGCCCAGGATCCGAGATTCGCATTTGGTGTTCCTTCTGTGCAGGTTGTAGACGATGGATATCAACTTGATCTCGGCGACAACAGGGTTACTTTCTTTAAAACACCCGGACATACCACAGGCGTGCTGACCACGACCTACCAGGTACGTGACGGCAATCAGTCATATCAGGCGATGACCCTCGGTGGCGTTGGGTTGAATTTCTCCGGTGTCGCCAGAACGGAAAGTTATCTGAAGAGCTATGCGCGTATTAAATCAATGCAGGACAAGATACAGGTGAGTCTCCCCAACCATGCCGCTATGGGGCGGGTATTTCAACGGGGTAAACAGTTGAAGACGCGTCAATCAGGAGAACCTCATCCATTTGTAGATCCCGTGGGCTTCACAGAATCAATTGCCGGATTTATCGCACTGGCCGAGAAGAAACTCGAAGATGAAAAGGCGGGCAGAGGATCTGATCCACTGGAAGTATTGCAGCGGACGCTGCAAGACTAATTGTACTGTTATCAGCAGCTTTTCTTTCTTCTTCGTTAGACGACCGGAGAGACACCGCCGTCGACATTAATGGCGCTACCCGTGACATAACTCGCCCTGGCAGAGCATAAAAACGCGATGATATCGCCCGCTTCAGCCGCTTCTCCAACTCGGCCAAGCGGGACAGATTTACCCATATTCTCATAATGATCATCCAGGGAATAATCGGCATCCTTTTCGTTGGCTTTCTCCCAGCGAAGAAGATGTTGCCGACTCTTGAGCAACCCTACACATACCGTGTTGACTCGAATCCCATCGGCTGCGAATTCCTTTGACCAGGTCTTGGTAAGTGAAATGCCCGATGCGCGTGATAATGCTGTGGGTTGACTTCCAGCACCAGGTGCCTTGCCACCTGGGGTTGTGGTATTACATATTGCCCCTTTTCGCGTTCTCAAATGGGGCAGGGCATGGCGTACACAATAGATCGCACCCATCACTTTCAGGGTGAAGTCTTCTTCGATCTGATCATTGGTCATCTTCTCAAACCTCGAGGCCGAGGAGGTTCCTGCATTGTTAACCAGAATATCAATACCACCCCATCGGGAGACAACAGACTCGATCATGGCCCGGACTGACTCCTCGTCCCTGACATCCGCTGCAATTCCTACGACCTCATGGCCAGATGCATTGCTGATTTCTTCTGCGACACGATCAAGATCAGACTGGGTTCTGGATACGATGGCAACCAGGGCACCCTCGATTGACAGCCTTTCTGCCGCAGCCCGACCAATTCCATTGCTTCCGCCAGTGATGACGGCAACTTTTCCTTCTACGCCTAGATCCATGACCATACCTCGATTGAATAACGCCCAATAATGCCTATACCAGGCGCCATTTGCGAGTAGGTGGCTTCACGATCTTCTGACGCAAACCTTAAGATTTCCCTCTGGTCCCCTCGCAAGGTTATTATCAGACTCATTAACCCGACCAAGGCTGAATTTGATGGACGACTATCTCTTCTCAGGTTTAAAAGTACTTGATGTAGCGACGGTTATTGCAGCACCGGCTGCTGCGATGATGCTTGCTGATTTTGGTGCTGATGTCATCAAGGTTGAGCAGCCGGGTGAAGGCGACATGCTTCGTATCATCAAGGATCTGCAGGAAACGCCGGAGGAAGCCGAAGACTATATGTGGCAGATGGATGGTCGAAACAAGCGAGGCATTGTACTCGATCTCAAATCAGATGAAGGCATGGCCATACTTCACAAACTGGTTAAACAGTGCGATGTATTCATCACTAATCATCCGCTAACCGTGCGTGAATCTCTTGGACTTACCTATGAGGATCTAAAAGCCCTCAAACCCGACATGATATACGCTTCGCTGACTGCCTATGGTGAAAAGGGACCCGAGCGAACCCGCAAGGGATTCGACCAGCTTGCCTACTGGGCCAGAAGCGGCCTGATGGATCTTATGCGCGGTCGGGATACAAGACCGATTCAGGGATTGTCCGGTATGGGTGATCATCCGACAGGTGTGGCCATATACGCAGGCATCGTGACTGCCCTTCTTCGCCGGGAGAAAACAGGGGAAGGTGCGATGGTGCATACATCTCTGCTCGCAAACGGCCTCTGGTCTTGCGCTGCTATTGCCCAGGGCACTCTCGCTGGTGGCAATGTGAGTCAATTTCGAGACATGCGTGAAAACCTACCGGCTATGTTCAGAGTCTACCAGTGCAAAGATGATCGCTGGCTGCAATTCAATATGATTCGAAATACTGAACTTCTCACGATGCTGCTCACGGCACTCGAAATACCGGAAATAATGCTCGAAGAGAGATTTAGTACGCCTGAGCTGATGTGGGAAAATCGAGCCGAACTGGGTGACAGAATCCAGGACATCATTGCTAACCAGGATTCAGACACCTGGATGGCGCTATTTACCGAACTGGACCTGCCAGTTAACCGTGTGGCAATCGTGGAAGAGAAACCAACCGATCAGCAAATTCTGGAAAATCGGATGGCCATTCGTCCAAAGGACCCCGGCATGGGGGTTGAACTTCTGGTGAATCATCCGGTAAAGGTCACTAGCGTTCCCCATGTTGAACCCAAACCACCACCAGGTCACGGGGAACACTCGGCGGAAATCCTGCAGGAACTTGGCTACGACGATGAGGCGATCAACGAACTGATCGAGAAAGGAATAGTTTAACAAAGTTCAAAAATTTCGATCTTGTGAAGTGTCGACCCGGACCACACCTACCAACAAATACCATGAGGGGAACACTATGAGGGGAATACGATGACAATTCAACTAAGACAGATCTGCCTCGTTGCAAGCGAATTGGAACCAGTACTCGATGACCTGACCAATATTCTTGGTATTAACAGGTGTTTCATCGACCCCGGTGTTGGCACATTCGGACTTGAGAATACACTAATGCCAATAGGGCGGAATTTTCTGGAGGTGGTGGCTCCGGTAGAAGAGAATACTGCCGGGGGCAGATATCTGGACCGCCGGGCTGGTGACGGCGGGTATATGGTGATTACTCAATTGGATACCCTTGAAAATCAACAGGCAGTTCGCCAGCGGGCGCTTGATAACAACGTGCGGGTTGCCTGGGAGGCAAGCAGTGAGAACTGGAATTTGTGTCAGCTTCACCCCGGTGACATGATCGCTGCATTCCTCGAAGTCCAGTACGATAACCATGAAGACTTCAATGGAAACTGGAATCCTGTCGGCGGCCTTGGCTGGGAAGACAAGGTGAAACAGGATATCACCCGTGACTATCTGGCAGTCGAACTGCAAAGTCCTGATCCTGTTGGGCTTGCTGAATTGTGGGGCAAGGTTGTTGACTTACCGGTCGAGCGAAACGGTGCGGAACTCTCCATGGCTTTTAACAACGTTACCATTCGATTCGTTGAAGCAAAGGATGGTCGCGGTGCAGGATTGGGTGGTCTTGATATCGCCGTTAATAATCGCGAGCATATTCTCACTGAGGCAAAAAAGCGTGGATGCTATGTCAGCGATGATCAGGTTGATATCTGCGGTACGCGCTGGTATCTGAAAGACGCATAAGTCAGTTCAGACAAGCCAGTTGATGATCAAGGCGATCACCAACCGGCATACCAGGGGGAGAGCTAGCGTTGGTTTCTGATAGGTGGATCTATCAGTATCTGGGCGTTGCCGTTTAGGGTATCTTCAAATCGAAGAATGACCTCAAAAACCGGTACGATCCCGCCTTTGATATACCCTCGATTTTGCCGGTTTCTGATTACGACCGCATTGGGAATACTCGTCGAAAATCTCTTGAACGTAGATTGACCCGGTTGATTCGGGTTGTGGTATCGAACCGGTGTTGGATTTGTAATCGGGTCCGATTCCGGATCTGGCCAATTGATATACGCGGGCAATATCGTGCCGTCTTTCAGAAACTTTTTCATGATCTTTCTTTTGGTATCCACAGCACTGCCGACGGTATTCCCGTTATTTACCGGATTCGGGGCAAGGACCTCCTTTTGCCCTATTGCCGGCCTCGCCGGTGAGCCTTCAGGTGCTGCTGTCTTGGTTGCGGTTAAGACAGGCTTACTTCCGTCCTCGTTAGGGTCTACCTGAAAAACCCGGTAGTCTTTCAAGATCCACCCATCCGGGTGCATGAAACGAAGGTTGTATCCCGCATTAACCTTTACTGCGTTGGCAGCAATCCATTTGCCGTTAGGTTCGTCAGGAAGATAAGGTCCGAGATGTGTTATGTCAAAAACTAACGCCATGGTAATCACTCCTTTTATCCATCTTAGTAATATTCCGCCGTCATTATTTGTTCTATTTCAGGGTGTTTCACACCTATCCCTTCTAGCTTATCCCGGTAGTTCGTCAGTTGATCATTTTCATCTCCTCTATTTGCATAAAACATCAACATCGCTATCAGGTCCTCTGGCCTGTCCGAAGAAAGCAGTTGTTGTGTTACCAGTTCCGAGGCATCGGCCAGTATCTGCGCTCTTTCTGCAAGATCTTCATTTCGCATCAAGAGAACTAAATTACTCTTCAATGCCAGTCTCCTCAGCTCAAGATTGTCCGGATACTCCAGCAGCAACGCCTTAATATCATCGTCAGTTGTTACAATCATTTCGCTCGCCATATTGATCTCGTTGACCCTGAAATTGTGAACCGCCTGTAATAGCTGAGCTCTGATTTCTAATATCCGCCAGTTAAGATTGTCACTGTCCCGGAGTCGGTCGATTGCAGCTAGAGCCCTATCAAGAGATTGCTTTACGGTAGTATTGTCGTCCATATAGACACTGATCTGGGCCAGATAGAAACGACACAGCGCCTTGCCATAGATCCAGTCAATATTCTGATCATCGCTGGCAACCAACTTGTCTGCTATATTCAGGCCGAGATTGAATTGATCTCTGGCTTCTCCCAGGTTGCCAAGATCAATGTAGAGTTCTCCGAGGTGCCTATAGGCATGCATCAGACTGTATCGCCAGTTGGCATCGTCATTCTCTTCTACAAGTCGTCGCGTGATTTCTTCTTCTCTCAGGAAATAGGTCAGTGACCGATCTAAATCACCCATGTCTCGATAGTTCGAGCCAAGCCAGGAGTAATTTTCTGCCAGCTCTCTTGCTATGTAGCCACGGTCCGGGTAGGTCTCAACCAGGGTTGAAAATATACGGGTAGCGGAATCAAAATAGACCAGTGCTTCGCTATTTTGATTCCGCCTTTCTTCCAGGGCACCTAAATTCTGGTACGCATAGCCAAGTTCCATCTGCCAGTCGACATTGTCCGGTCTTTTCTTCGCAAGGGATTCTGAAATCTCAAAATAGCGTAGAAGGAATTCTTCAGCCTCATTGAGTTTCCCGCTGTCAAACTTGGACAAGGCAACCCAATAGTACGCCTGCCCTAGTTCAAACTCCCGGTCGGTGTTCAGCCGATCAAGTTCATGAAGTATCCTGGCCTGCCTCAAAGATTCACTGAATGCCTGTGTGGCCACATTAAATTCACCAGCTTCAAAATAGATCTGCCCCACCTGACGCAACGCCTGAGCATGTTTGAGCCGCGCAGTATCGGTTCTGTCTTTGTCATCGATGGTCTCAAAATAGTTAATGGCTTTCTCACCAACAATTCTGATCGGCTCCAATCGGCCGATGGGTCTCAGTTGTTCGATAAGATCATCCAACATAAAAGTAATGAGATCGTCATTCTGTGCCAGTCGCCGAAGTGCATCATTGTTTGACAGATTCGCCAGGTAGCCGGATACCCCTGCAACTATTGCAAATACAAAGACCAGAAAGAATCCGCCATATCTGAATCTTCGATTCAACTGCACCCGGGCAAGTGATGTCTGAATAAACTGCCTGGTTGTTTCACTCAAACTCAAACCAGAGTCGACCAGCAACCCTGCTTCTTCAGCCGGGATGCCCCTGCCCAGCAATAAATCAGCAGACTGCCCCTGCTGCGCCCATAGTTCTGATGCCGCACTAACCCGTGATCTCACCCGGAGCTGATCCCTGTTATTTTCTACCCACTCGCTTAGTCTCGGCCAGTATCTGAATAGTGATTCATGGGTAACGGTAACGATTTGCTGTTCATTGCTATCGAGTTCCATCACAAACAAGCGAGCATCAACAAACGCACTCAGGAAACCAAGCGCCTCCCTGCTTTGAAGGTCCTCAACACTTGCCCATCGTCGACCACTACTACCATCAGGCGAGAAATCAAATAATGTATTGAAGACAATTGGAAGAGATTCCTGCTCTTCACGAGACAGGCTTTCGAAACATCTTTCTGCGGATTTAGCGAGTGCTCCTTCAACGCCACCCAGATCCATATAGGCTTTGTTCGTCAACCAACCGTCCGCATCACACTGCTCGTACAATTCCGAAAGGGTATACTCCAGCAAAGGTAAAATTTCGGGATTGTCCTCTGCGATATTGCGTATTCGTTCATCCAGTGAAATACCGGTTGTGCTGTCTTTCTCAAAATGCAAACCGGCCGCAATCGCAGGTCCCCTGATCATAAGAGAAATTTCAGATGGGGTTGGAGCGGGCAAATCAAACTGGGCTCCGTCAGTCTTCAGTGTTACCAGCATTGGCAAGCTTGTAAGTTCAGGATAAAAGTCGCTTCTCAGGGTGCAGATGCACCATACAGACGCACCGCGCACCAGTGCGTCTAACAGAACAACAAAGCGGTTACGCTCCGATTCCGATATTGCGCTGCTGGTAAATAACTCCTCAAATTGATCCACCACCAGAACAAACCTCTCGTCTTCATACTCCTTCTCTTTGTTCAGTAAGGTTAGCAGTGTCGCGGTCAGTTCTTCATCATCTGAAAGCTGCTCCAACTGCAGAAGTCTCTCTCTTCCCCAGACTTCTTTCTTTTCATCCAGTGCCGTGAACTGATTAACTACAGTCGATATCAAGTGCTGGACCAGACTGCCCTGCAATTCAGTCGGACGTATTGATGCCCATCGACTGATTCTGATTCCTCTGTCAATTCCCCTGCCGGTTAACATCGGAAGTATTCCGGCATGCACGAGGGAGGACTTGCCGCCACCGCTCATACCGAGTATCAAAAGAAAAGGGCACTCAAAATCATCAGCGTCGTCCAGTAGATCAATACATTCCGATATCGCCCTGGTGCGACCGAAATAAATTGGTGCATCCTCATACCGAAAGCTATTGAGTCCCAGATACGGATTGCCCCTCAGCCACTGCTTTTCTGCACCGCTGCGATTCTCAGAATGGCCGACAACCAACTGGCTTATCAGTTTGTATAGATGGGTTTCGACCAGGTGTTCAAATTCATCAGAGGAATTGAATGAGTAGAAAGCACCGGAGAATGCCTTGTTTTCATCGTCCAGGAACCATTTGTTGACAAACTTTTCCAGTTCACGCTTCTGGTTAAGGATCTCATCAACCCTATCGTCAAGTTTTATATATTTATCCCGGTATTTTTTGTAAACGAGAATATGGGGATATCCATTTTTGCGGAAACCGGCTATAGCATCTTCAAATTCAAACTCTGTGCCTGACAGGTATCTGCTGCCATCTTCACGATGATAATTAGGAGGCAGGGGCGTGCCGATTCGATCCCCCAGAATAAACACTGCGATATCACAAACTGAAGGCAGATCGAGTTGATCCTGGAAATTGGCGGTTGCCAGCAGGACTTCTCTTTCCCAGAGAACAGCTTCCAAAACCACCTGCTCATCAAACTCAATCTGTAATAGATTGATGACTTTTGAGACCAGTGTTCGTTCAACTTCAACATCACCGGGTGAGGATATAAAGACTTTTAGATTGTCCATTTTCAATCCCTTTGAAAGGATGGAACAGCCTAATACCTTTGTAACAGGTTCAGTCTATAATCCTGAATTTAAGAATACAATTAGCTTGCTATCAATCCGGTATGAGTTTTCAAATAGTGCTCAACTGAAGATCTTCACGACCGCACCACCCGGTGTGATAACTTCACCTTTCTCATTTTGAACAAAAAGATCGACGTTGACCGTAGAATCAGTATGGTTAATCTCCGTTACGCTTCCGCCCGTGGTGAGGGTCTCACCGAGATATGCCGCCCTTCGGTTACTATAACTAAAAGATACCAATTCACCCTGGTCGCCTAACCAGTTAATGGCGCACTGACTCAGCCAGTCTCCCTGCAACGGTCCATCAATTACAACACCAGGGTGCTTCTCTACCTGGGTCGTATAGGTTTCATCATAGTGAATTCTATGGGCATTCCAGACAGCGGCATTGTATAGAAACAGACTCACATTGGTTGCAACATATTCTCTGGTTGGGAGCGAATCGCCGACATTCAATACATCTAGATCAATATTCTCATTCTCTGTTTGGCTCATACCTACCTCGCTATACCGGTTTGCACTTCATCGAGAACCGGTTCACCTGAATCTGTTGTTACGGTTAATGTTCTAACTGTAAAAATAAGGGGACCCGTGGAACCTTCTTTTTCATACATATCCGATATCCGCTGCGTTCCTACGAGTTTGTCTCCCGGTCTTATCGGGCGGTGAATATGAATTTCCGTCCCGCCTGCCATCACACGTTTGAGCGGCAGGCTTGGCCCCTGTCCTGACCCTCTTGCCAATCCATCCTGACGCAGGTTATCAAGCTGTGAAATAGAGCCGAACAGATTGAAGATGAACATTGGTGGCGCCTCATCACCATCCAGATATTTCTGTTGCTTCTGCTCTGTCGCCACCGCGTACTTGACAATATCCCGCCGACTGACTTCGACCGATTTCGAAGGTTCAGCCTTACCTATCCAGGCGCGATGTTCATCGGTTAATAATCCCATTCGTGATTTCCTTTGTGATGCGAATTTTGTATTGCCACTCAGGCCCAGCCTTCTCTCAACGGAACCATGTGAAAGACATGGAAGAAACGCGTTGCGAATTTCCAGTTGCCATCTACTCGCCTGAAACTGTCAGTGTACCAACCCGCTGTAGTAATGGATTCCCCATTCTGGACCATGCGAATCTCTGCCGAACACCGCCCTTTTGCACTATCGTTATTAATCTCATCCAGCACATGATTCTGTATAAATGGAATCGGTGGTTGCTCAGCCAGACTGGTATAAAAACGCATGAGCGCCTCCTTTCCGCTGGTCGACCGCTCGTTCGTGCTGAACGTACCATCCTCACAGAACAGATCCACAATTGCTGCCGCATCTCCCGCCGCAACAGCATGACAGTACCGGGTGGTAAGTTCGCGAATCTCTTCACGATCTTCGAGAATGCGTATCCTGTCTTCGAGAGTTGCCATGATCTGCTCCTTCGTCGATTAATAGTGGATTGCTGACGCTTATCATACATGTCTTGTGTGAATAGTGTACTGCTGCGGTTTATTATCTCTATCTTCCCAATAGAAATGACCGCGCGTCTGTTCAAATCAGGATCAAAGAACTCCGCAGATCAGAAAGCGACTTCTACAATCCGTTAGCTATTTGGCTCACACATTTACCAACGAGTCCTTTATGTCTGAATAGCTTTGGGTTACAATACTGTATATTATTACAGTATAGGTAGAAGTTACGGATATGAGCTTTATTAATGAAAAAGTTTCTCCAATCTCAACCCGTTCGCTTGATCAACTGGAAGGAGAAATCATCTCACTCGCCCATCAAATTAGTGCATCAGAGTATGAATTCTTAGTCATGGTGCGAGAATTCGAAATTCGTCAGGGTTGGAAAGCATGGCACTTCAACAACTGTGCAGAATGGCTGAATATGAAATGTGGTATCTCGCTTGGTGCTGCACGTGAAAAAGTCAGGGTTGCCCTGGCCCTTTTCGATTTACCGCAGTGTTCTGATGCATTTCGGTGCGGAAACCTTTCTTACTCTAAAGCCAGAGCATTGACCCGTGTTGCAGACACGGCTAATGAAGCTTCTCTGCTTGAATTCGCCACTCTGGCAACAGCATCACAAGTAGAAGATCACTGTCGCCAACTACGTAATGTTCAACGCAATAGATCAACCGATGATGTCAACCGTGTCCATAAATCCAGGTACCTGAGTTGTAATATGCGCGACGACGGCTCCATGAGTATCAATATTGAACTAACTCGAGAATCTGGTGAATTGGTCATGAAGGCAATTGAAATGGCTGTAGCTTCTCTGGCCAACAACAAGCCGCCGCACGACGAACAACCACTCCCTGAATGTCCAGAAAACTATCCAAACAAGAACGATGCATCACCTACAACTTCCTTTTTTCAGAATCAGGCAGACGCTCTTGTTCTAGTCGCTCAGAGCTATCTCAAAGGGGATGAGAAACAAACAAGTTCTACTGCTGATCACTACCAGGTGATGGTACACGTCGATGAGTCGGCCTTGTTACATAGAACCGGTAAGAGCGATCTACCCATTGAATCAATCCGCCGGATTAGCTGTGATGCAAGTCTTGTTTCTATTGTTCACGACGACAAAGGCAACGTTCTCAACGCTGGTAGAAAGCATAGAACGGTCTCACCATCGTTAAAACGCGCACTACTCGGTAGGGATAAATGTTGTCGATATCCAGGTTGTTCACATAGGAATTTTCTTGACGCGCATCACGTGATGCATTGGGTCGATGGTGGTGAAACCAGTTTACAAAATACGATTCTGTTGTGTGGAAGGCATCATCGTCTACTCCACGAAGGTGGATATACCATTCATAGAAATTTTGAAGGCTCGTGGTACTTCCGTAATGGCGATGGGAAAGTCATTCCAGAGTTTTTAGTTAGCAAGCATTTGCCTATATACCCATCACGTGATGCGTCTGGTGATAGTGAATTCGATGGGCAGGATTGGATTTCAGAGACTGGGGCTTTGTATGCGTTGCATTAGTCAACCGCTAGTATCAATATACACATGAACTACTTAATTGTCTTTTTGAACAGTTTTTTATAATGCTTTGCTAAGTTCCCAGGAGCATCATTAACGTATTTCCAATATGCCACCACGCTATCTATTTTTTGCATGTCTATGTGACCCGCATCAAGCATTAATTTTAACAAATCTAGCGTGCGCATAAATTGAGCATCAAAGGTTTCTGCCAATTCAATCATGTCATTGTCATCAGTGACAACGGGAATATCCAGTTCCATCCCATGCGCTATGTACAATGCGTCAACCCGCGAAGGGCCAGGCAACTCGGATTCAACGTGATCCCACACAAACTGAAAAGTATCTTGAATACTCTTCTGTTGTTTTCTGCTAACTTTCGGGTAGTGTTTTCTGTTATCAACGTATTCTTCTTCATTTACCCAAGCGAATTTTGTTGAGAGCCGCCTGTTCGACAGTTCTTTGTTGAGATCGGGTATAACGTATAGGCAATACTCGGCATCACCAAAAGGGGTAAACAACAGAGGTCTAATTGACTGCGCAAGACGAATATACACATTGGTATCAACCAGAATCTTTGATTGGGGCATTACGTCAACCCAGCGTGAATGCTCCTGGCATCAAGTAATGGTATATCCATCAAGGTCTGAACAATCCCGGGGCCCTTTTTTTGCTCGCGTAGATATCGACTGAGCACATCAAAGAATTGTGTACCAAAAAAAGCCTGTGTTTCTTCAATATATTTTGGCACATCCGGTTGCGTTGTTGATTGAAACAGCGTTTCACTCATATTGTGATACTGTTTGTTTAGTTTTGTGCTCCACGCATGGATATCAGGATTTAGGTCAATCACTTCTTTACCACTGTGCCTGGCATAGGCGTTCACTTGAAGATAAACGGTATACGGCGAAATCATCACCCACTCAGCAATATCCTTCAGTTTTTGAAGTTTTTGCTTTCTTGCACCCAGAGATACCAGGTCTTCCCAGGCTTCTGCTGCATGATGTTCCGGGAATAAAAGGGCTCCCGCGAAATTGTCCGCAAAGTCTTCAGCATCATCACCAGACAGTGTAGGTGTGAGACAATGTCCTAATTCATGTGCCATCCAAAACTTGGCATCGTGTACATTTACATCCAGATTCAGATAAACCCACGTGGTTCTAGAATCGGGTAAATATATATGCAGCGCATTCTGATGTTGTTTTTTGTCCCCCCACAATACAGGGACGATCACCGCCTGTAAGTCCTTGAATCGCTGAGTCAGGTGAGAAAAGTTAACAACATCACCGTCTCTAACCCGAATATCATCGCGGACTTTTTTCACCACCCTTTGAATATATTCATAATCTAACTGGGGGGCTTTAAGAATTGGTGGCATCTCTAATGTATCGAACGGCAGATAATTGACCAATTGCCTTAACATCATGCCCATGGTTTGCGCTTTTTCAATATGATGATCTTTTGTTTTTGTTCCCTTTTTCTTTCTGAAGGCAACAATGGGCAGAGCTGGGTCATCTTTAATAACCAACTCGTCAAATGACAAAGAGAGTACTTTGCTCAGTTGCAAGAGTTTATTGGGGCGAGGGAATGACTTATTTTTCAACCACTGTGAAACAGCTTCTCGGGAGACACCCAGTTCTTCAGCCAACGCATTTTGATTGAGCCCTGCACTTACCATCGCAGCCGAAGCCGATTCGGTATTTAGGCGCTTATTCATGTCGTCGATTATAAGTTGATGTCAAGTTTTGTCAAGTTTTGATTAGACCTATAGAGTGTTTTAATGCATGAAATATTGCTAACGAGGAAACTGGTATCTGATTACCACACTCGCTCCTTTTCCAGAGTCATGTTTCTTTAGAATAGAATCTGTCACTGTCATAGCCTTGTACATTGCATCCCAACAAATCGGCATCCTGTGGTTCTGTCCTGGGTAGCCACCAACTCGACGATGTAAGTTTCCAGACTTTACTTCAACAGCAATCAGGCCTAAATCTTCCGACACCTTCAAGATCTCTGTTAACTCGTTACTAAAATCTTGTGTAGTCAAACCCATATCTATCAGACCTTAACCTGATTCTCACCCCTGTGCCGAACCACCTCACCATCCACCATAAAGACAACGTCCTCGGCTATATTGGTTGCAAGATCAGCGATCCTTTCAAGGTAACGGGAAGTTGACAAGAGCGAAACATTCCGCTTGATCGTGGATGGATCTGCCGTCATGCAAGCCTGTAGATCGGCATACATTTCGCGGTTAAAGGCATCAATTTGATCATCCATCGCGATGATTTCTTTCGCCAGATCGACATCGAGGTTCACCAGGGCATCGAGGCTGCTTCGGACCATCATTCGGATGGTCGATTGCATGAAGTCAGTAAATTTGTCGGGGAATGGAATCGGTTCTTCATTCGACAGAAAGATTGCCCTCTCCGCAATATGTTCTGCCAGATCGCCCATCCGTTCAAGGTCATTATTAACCTTGAGGACAACAACAATAAACCTGAGGTCAACAGCAACAGGCTGATGCAGGGCCAGGATCTTCAGACAGGATTCTTCGATTTCAACTTCCTTTTCATCGATCAGTGCTTCTTTCTGCAGAAGTTCTTCTGCAAGCGATGATTTGCGATTATTGAGTGCATCGAGTGATTCATCAATCGCACTTTCAACCATTGCGCCCAGTTGAAGCAGTTCTTTCTTAAGTTGAGCAAGGTCTCTTTGTAAATGCAGGGCCATAGTTATCTCGTTAGTTATCCAAAACGTCCGGTTATATACTCTTCCGTGCGGGATTCACCTGGTCGGGTGAAAATCTCATCGGTCGTCCCAAATTCAATAAGATCACCCATCTCCAGAAATGCTGTGAAGTCCGAAATTCGTGCAGCCTGCTGCATATTGTGAGTGACTATCACGATCGTATAGTTCTTCTTCAGATTAAAAATCAAATCCTCGATATGGGACGTTGATATCGGATCAAGCGCGGAACAGGGCTCATCCATCAGGAGAATATCTGGCTGCATTGCCAATGCCCTCGCTATACACAAACGCTGCTGCTGACCACCCGATAAGCCAAGCGCGGAATCGTGTAATCGGTCTTTAACCTCATCCCACAATGCCGCCTTCTTCAATGACTCTTCAACCAACTCATCTACCGACCCGGCAAAGCCATGTATTAAAGGACCCCAGGAAACATTCTTATATACGGACTTCGGGAATGGATTGGGTTTCTGGAATACCATGCCGATCTGCCGTCTAACCTCAACCGGGTCCACCTCTTTGCCATATAGGTTCTGACCGTTGTAGCTGAGTTCTCCTTCAACCGAAACCCCCGGATAAAAGTCATTCATTCTATTGAGCGATCTCAACAGTGTGCTCTTGCCACATCCTGAGGGTCCGATGATTGAGGTAATTCTGTTTCTGGCGATCGGGAATGAAACTGCATTTACCGCTGGGATTCCTGAATATGAAATCTTTACCTCTTTAAGCTGCAATATCGTTTGTGCAGGCACGATCTGCAGACTATTGGTACTCACTGTCTGAGACATCATTGTAGTTTCTTCTCCGTTTTATACCTTATGACAATTGCCGCAGTATTCATCGTCAGCAGAACAGCTAATAGCATAATGATCCCAGCGGCAGCCAGTTCATGAAATTCCTGTTGAGGTCTTGATACCCAATTAAAGATCTGTATGGGTAATGCGGTGAATGAATCCATTGGCCCTTCGGGCAGAAAAGCGACGTAGGTCAAAGCGCCGATCATCAGTAATGGTGCCGTTTCTCCAATCGCACGTGACAAGGCAAGGATCACCCCAGTTAAAATCCCCGGGAAGGCAGCAGGTAAGACATGAGACCAGGCTGTCTGCCACCTGGTCGCACCGAGTGCAAATGCCGCTTGCCTGATACTCAAGGGTACCGTTTTCAGTGCTTCGCGACTGGCAATGACAATAACAGGCAGGATCAGCAAACTCATCGTCAACGCGCCTGATATCAGGCTGCGTTCAAGTCCCAGTCCACGAACAAAAATGGCGAGTCCAATAATGCCATAGACGATTGAAGGGACACCTGCCAGATTAGCAGTATTGATTTCAATCAGCCGATTGATTCGTCCCTTACCGGCCAACTCTTCAAGATACAGTGCAGAGGCAACACCTACTGGAATAGAAATGAATGCAACCATGCTTATCAGCCACAATGTACCCACCAAGGCTGATTTGATACCGGCCTTCTCGGGAAAACGGGACGGGAAACTCGTCAGAAATTGCAAGTCGAGCCATTTAAATCCATCGACGGAAATCTGGTAAAGAAGTACCGCCAGCAGAATACAGCCGGACCAGGTCACGGCAGCACAAAAGTAAGCAAATAATCGAGCTTTTCGATATCTGCGTCGAGTCTGTCCGCTGGTGGCTTCTAGCAAGGTCTTCATTATTCATAGACCTCACGAAATCTCTTCAGTATCCATTGCGATACGATATTGAGTGACAGGGTGATGACGAAAAGCAGACCAGCGACCGCAAATAACGTTTGATAGGCAATGCCACCAGCAGGTGTATCTCCCATACTCACCTGCACAATATACGCGGTCATTGTCTGGATGCTTTCGAGGAAGGTGAAAGAAAGATTTGGTGTGGCACCAGCGGCAAGCGTCACCGCCATGGTTTCGCCAATGGCCCTGGAGATTGCCAGTAGAAAGGACGCTATAACACCCGATAAACCTGCCGGAACCACAACGCTTGTAGTCACCTCATAGGATGTCGCACCAAGCGCATAGGCACCCTGTCTTAGTGAATCGGGTACAGCACGTAGCGCATTGTCACTTAATGTGGTGATTGTCGGTAGTATCATGATGCCGACAACAATCGCACCGCTCAACGCATTGAATACCTGAATACCAGGAACAATGCTGCTGAGTACCGGTGTTACAAATGTCAGGGCAAAATAGCCATAAACCACAGTCGGAATACCGGCCAGAACCTCCAGCACAGGTTTCAATACCGTGCGTGTTCTTTCTGAAGCATATTCACTCAGATAAATCGCACTGGCCAGACCCATGGGAATGGAGAACAAAGCAGCACCAAGGGTCACGATCATGGTGCCCCATAGCAGTGGTAGCACACCGTATGAGCTTGGTTCGAGAAGCGGAACCCACCTCGTACCCAGGAAGAAGCTAGCGGGGCTCACCTCTTCGAAAAAGCCAGCATTTTCACTTAAAAGAATAAAGATGATCACACAGGTAGTCGCAACCGAAATCAGTGCACAAAGAGCCAGTGCTGATCTGATCAACGATTCACCCCAACGGTTTTTCTTCGCTGTGATGTCGATACCGGGAATCTCTGAAATCTGGTTCAATTTGAGGGTTCCAAAGTACTAGTTTGTACCCAGGGGATTTGATACAGCCAATCTGCTCTGACTTGTATAGGCGGAGCCACTCTCCTGCTGGGCTACTCTCTGCCGCAATGAATCATAGGCACCGGAGGGCAGCGGGATATAACCAACCTCACTGGCCAGCAGGGCGGCGTTCTCGATATAAAAATTCACAAATGCGACCACTTCAGGTCGTTCCAGTGCATCTTCTCTAACGTATATAAAAACAGGTCTTGATAGGGGTGAATATGAGCCGTCGTTGATGGTGGTTGAAGAAGTTTTCACCGGCCCTTCACCAGCATCAATCGCCACCAGCTTCAATTTATCCCGGTTCGCCACATAATAGGCATAACCAAAATAACCAAGAGCACCCTTGTCGCCGCTGATTCCCCGAACCAGGGCATTGTCATCCTCGTTCGCTGTATAGTCCGGCCTCGACGCACCTGATTGACCGTTGATTGTCTCGGTAAAGTAATCAAAAGTTCCGGAATCTGGTCCTGGCCCATAGAGCCGAATGGGTTTAGCGGGCCATTCGCTGCGGATGTCATTCCAGTTTTTTATAGTACTACCCGGTTGCCAGACCCTACCTAGTTCAGCAACTGTCAGAGAGTCCACCCAGTGGTTGTTCTTATTTACAACGATGGACAGACCATCAAAGGCTACCGGTAATTCGATAAATCTAATGTCGCCTTCTTCTGCGATCTTCAGTTCACTGGGTTTAATCGGTCGAGACGCATCGTTTATATCAGTCTCTCCGGCAAGAAACTTCTTGAATCCTCCACCGGTACCGGAGACCCCTACGGTCACACGAACCCGAGGTTGCACTGCCAGAAATTCTTCTGCCACTGCTTCACTAATAGGAAATACGGTGCTTGATCCATCAAGAGAAACCGTGCCTTTTAGTCGTTCAGCATTTGAGATGCTGCTTAGCAAGCTCGGAACAATAACCATCATCATTAGCTTAAAGGTTCTACAATTCATTACTGCCGCTCACAAAGTAAAAGTTATCTGAGTGACTGATTCTTGCTACGATGCATAAAGATAAAATAAAGAAACCGTAAAACTTCTCGAAAGTACACTTTCAAGAAGTTTGGCAATGCCTTTCTCTATTGTGCTAGTGGCAGGTTTACGGTGAATGTTGAACCGGCTCCAGGTCTGCTTTTTAGCGAGACTGTGCCATTGTGGTGCTCAGCAATATTCTTCACGATAGACAAGCCAAGCCCCGTACCACCCAGTTCCCTGGAACGAGCCTTGTCAACTCGATAGAAGCGTTCAAAAACCCGTTGCTGATACTGGGGACTAATTCCAATACCAGTATCAATCACCTCAAGTTGAACCGTTGAACGCGTTTTCGACAGGTTAACGGTTATCACACCTTCTTCCGGCGTGTAATTGACGGCATTGTCGAGAAGATTATCAATGAGTTGTCCCAGTGCCTGGAGGTCGCCTTTCACGGGGAAGTCTTCATCAGACTCATTAAAACGGATACTGATATTCTTCTCATGACATGCCTGTTCTATTTCGGAAATCGAACGCCCGACAATCTTGGCAAGGTTCTGATTTTGATAATCCTGTACTCTCTGATCAGACTCCAGTCTTGATATCGTTATAAGATCGCTAACCAATGTGGAAAGACGGAGGCTCTGCATTCTTATTTTATTGACAAAACTATCACGAGTCTCTGAAGGCATCTCTGCATCATCCAGGATAGTTTCAACCAGCCCCCTGATTGCCGTAATCGGAGTTTTCAGCTCGTGAGAGGCATTAGCAACGAAATCTCTTCTTATTCGAGCCAGTCTGTCGAGTTCTGTAACATCATGCAGAACAATCACCGCACCGGATGTCTGGCCTTCATCATCCCGAAGTGCAACCGCTGAAATATCAATCACTCTCTCTCCCTTGTCGAAAGAGCGGCGCATCTGGGCCTTCACAAGATCCTTTGTTTCCATCGCATGCTGCAATGCAGAGGTTATCTCTTCAATTCGCAGGCCTTCCCAGATGGGTTTGCTAATGGAATCTTCAACGGACAGGTCGAGAAGATCTGCAGCCGCCTGGTTGATATGAATAACTTGCTGATCCTGATCAATGCCAATTACCCCTTCAACCATACTGGAGAAAATCTTGGCGAGTAGATTCCGGTCTGCCGTAATCTCCGACATTCTCGCGGCAGAACTTCGTGCCATTCTATTAATCGAACCTGCAAGCTTGCCGATTTCATCCTGCCGATTAATCGCGATCCGCCTCTCGAATTCACCTCTCGAAATCGCTTCTGCAATCTCCGTCATGTCGGCCAGCGGATTAGAGAACCGCCTTGCGAAATAGAATCCCAGTAACAAAGCGGCTATTGCTGCAATGCTTGCACCGAACAATACAATCAGGCGCAGTTGCAACAGTTTTTCATCAATGAAGGTCAGAGGTAACGAGACCCGAACAAATCCAATATTTCTGCCCTGATCCACCACAGTTACAGCCCTGTAGATCATCTGTTGCTGCAGGGTTTCGCTATACCTCGATGTGATTGCTGAACCCATTCTATCTGCCTCAACAATCTCTGGGCGCTGTCTGTGATTGTCCATATTCGAAGGGGATTCCCTGGAATCTGCAATCACAACGCCATCGGTTGAAATGATCGTAAGTCGACTACCGGTTTTGCGCCCCAGTTCAATCACTGTTTGCTGAAGGCTTCCTGCCCTTTTTAACAGTGCTTCCCTTGCGATCTCCGAGAGTAGCTCGGAACGAACCGCAAGGGACTGATGAATTTCTCTGGTACTGTTTTGAGTTACCTGTCTGCTGACCAGAACACCGACTATGAGCGTTGTGAGCACGATGATGACAACGTACCCGGCATAAAGTCGGGAAAACAATCGTGGCTCAAACCGGGGCATCTATTCTCTTTCCCTGAATCGATAACCAATGCCTCTGATGGTCTCGATAAACAGCTCGTTATCACCCAGCTTTTTGCGAATCGCTCGTATATGAACATCAACATTTCTGTCAACAACAATGGTATCCGTGCCAAACGCCTGATCCAGTAATTGTGCCCTCGAGAACACCTGCCCTGCATGGCTGGCCAGGTGAAACAACAACCTGAATTCGGTCGCGGTCAATTTGATGACAGATGAATTGAGCAATACCTTATACCTGACGGGATCGATCACCAGGTCTTCAAATTCGATCGTTTCTTCCTTGTACGCTATTTCTGATCTAGCGCTCCTGCGAAGGACAGCCTTAACCCTTGCGACAAGTTCTCTGGGACTGAAGGGTTTGGGAATATAATCGTCTGCACCGAGACCGAGACCAATAACGATATCACTCTCTTCACCTTTCGCTGTTACCATGATGATCGGTATCTGTTCCGTACTGTCGTTCGTCTTCAACCGTCGACAGATTTCCAGGCCGTCAATACCGGGCAACATCAGGTCAAGTATGATCAGGTCTGGCAGATTTCTTGTTATGGAGTCCACGCCAGATGCTCCATCAACGGAGGAGAAAACCTCAAATCCTTCACGTTTCAGGTTGTATCGAATTACCTCAAGAATATCTGCTTCATCTTCTATGATGACGATTTTCTTTTGATCAGACATACGACCGACTCAATCGCGAACAACGATCAAATTTACCATGGATTTGTTAAGTTAGTTTTAAGAAATACGGACCAATGCCCGATCACGGGGTACGACTAAACGCTGCAAGGTGATCCAATACGGCATCCGTTACTTCGGCAGGATAGTCCACCATCAACCAATGACCGGCATCCAGCTCGATTTCCAGATAGGGTCCTTTCATATACTGCGCCATTGATTCAACTGCGACCCGCCCGACCGCGCCGTCATTGTTCCCCCAGATGAATAATGTTGGGATACTGACATCAGATTCAATCTCATCTCCCCCGGTCAGACTTTGATTCATCGCGCGATACCAGTTTAAACCAGACGTCAGCGCGCCTGGCTCACTGAATACAGAAAAGTATTCATCCCGCTGGAGCCTGGACATCTCGCCATAAAAACTCATTAATATCTGGAGACCGTTAAACGTGAAAACGGTCTCAGGCAGCAAGGGCGTTCGGAAAAAGAGAAAATAGCTGCTACGCGCCTGCTGATCCGGGTCATTGGCGAGTGCATCTGTAAATGCCGCGGGATGTGCTATGGACAATCCTGTCCAGCTTAGAAGACGTGTCGGCTGGCCCAGAACTATCGACCAGCCCACACCAGCGCCCCAATCATGACCGATCAGGTGAAAACGATCCATCCCGGTCGCATCGGCAACGGCGATAACATCTGCGCTCAACTTATCAATGGTATATTCACTGATGTCTTCGGGTCTGGCTCCGGGGCTATAACCGCGCTGATCAAAAGCCACGACCCGGTATCCTGCATCTTCCAGAGGTTGGATGAGATCAACCCACATGGCGGATGTAACCGGGAATCCATGCAGCAACATGACAGCCGGTTTCTCGTCATTACCATCAAAACCGGCTATTCGCGCTCTGAACTGATGGCCGTTAGCAGAAATCGTGACCAGCCCGGAACCACCGATAGGGGTAAATGCTGGCAGCGCAGCGGTTTCCTGCGTGTGGGTATAGTCCCTATCGAGCGAGAGCTGCGAACCGCCGAGAAGCATCACAGCAAAACCAACTATGACTGCAATCGCGGCGATTATCATCCACTTGAGTATTCGAAGCAGAACCATGTTCTCAGCCTTTTGCTCGCGCAGACCTATCAGCAACGGTCAGCAGCGGGTGTCTAACTCAATCGTCAGCCATCAGCACCAGTGTTCCGGTTGTGGATAAACTACCACCGGTGCCATTGATTACGCACGTACGTGCGCTGGTTTGCTTGCCTGGATCACCGTTAACGCCATCTTCTGCTGTCCCTGACAATTGACGGTATCCTTCAATCAAGAGGGGCATACCGTACATACCACTGTGATTAAATGACAAGCCACCGCCATTGGTATTAACGGGAAATTTACCCCCTGGCGCTGCGTGTCCATCTTTCCACAGTGTATGACCTTCACCCCTGGGGGTAAGGCCCAGCATCTCTGCCGTGATAGCAACGGTAATTGTAAACGAGTCGTAGATCTGTGCCATCTCCATATCGCTTGGTCCCATACCTGCCATGGTATAGGCAGCTTCTGCACTGCGATATGCCGACGTTGCCGTGAAATCATCCATCTCCAGCATATTCGAATGGCCCATGCTCTCGCCTGCCCCGGCAATCCAGACTGGTTTAGTTCGCAGCCCTGCGGCAACCTTCGGGCTCACCACAAATACCGCACCCCCGTGATCTGCCACCATGCAACAGTGTAATATCGTGAGTGGCCAGGCGATCAACCTTGACTCTTCGACCTGTTGAACGGTGATGGGTCCGCCAAATGGATGTTTTTCTTTCGAGTACATTGCTGCACGTGGATTCAGGGTTGCCCAATCACGGGTGATTTTCGCGATATGGGCAAAATCTTCAGTCGTTGTCCCAAAACGATGCATGTGGCGAACCATTGCATGAGCATAGTTGGAAGGCGCACCACCCATTCCATAGGCCATAGTCATTTCAGCGCCTGGTGAAGATGCGCCACCTCCACGACCATAATTACCCGAGCCACCACCGCCAATCTTGCGCGCAGAGAAGCCGTTTTCTCCATGACTCACCAGCGCAATGTCTATAATTCCTGCATGGATAGCACCCAGCGCATGATGCACGTGCATCTCGAATGAACAGCCTCCGACAGCCGTTGTATCTATGTACTTTGGCTGGATACCGAGGTGCTCACATAGCTCGGATGACCAGCCGGTAGAAAAGACACCATCTATTTTCTTGATGGGAATACCAGTTTGATCGCTTAAATTTTTAATGGCTTCAATATGTAATTGAAGCGCCGTAACCGGTTCTTCCAGGAATCCGATATTATTTGCTTCTGCTGCACCCGCTATGGCCGCAGCTTTGTATAATTCACCTGGCATAACTACTCCCCCACCACGCGCCAGAACGGTATATGCATATCGTCGTTGGCTTTTTCAAATTCTACTTTCACTTTGCTTCCTATCCTGATCTCTTCAGGTTTATTGGGATCAACCCCTCGCAAAACAGTTAGCATGCGATCACCTTCCTTAAGGTCAATATAAGCTGTGACATAGGGCGCTTCTTCAGCCCATGGCCCAAACGCCAAATGCTGAACTGCATAGGTATGCACGGTGCCTTCACCACTACCTTCGATCCATTCCAAATTGGTTGAATGACAGGAGGGACAGATAAAGCGCGGATACCAGTGCACTCGATTGCAGTCCTGACACCGGGGTAACATCAGCTTTCCTTGTTTCGTCCCTTCCCAGAAGGGCTTGGTATGTGTGCCCTGGTTGGGTATCGGTTTGTCGTACGCCATTCGCTAATCCTCATGCGTGTTTTCTTGTAATAATACCTTTTTGGCTGGGTCAGTCGATAGGTGGAGGGTAGAATTAGTTGGATAAATGGATTAGACCAAAAATGGTGGATGGACCTTAATCCGACGCCATGTGATCCAGGAAATCCAGATTCACGCCGTTGCCAATAACACCTGACTTACCCAGGTCCCGGGCCGGGACAACGATTTCACTGCCAAATCGATCGGCCAGATCATCGATAACGATCTCAAGCTCACGATCACCATGATCTTCGAAGAAGTCCAGTTGCAGAGGCTCATCTCTAAAGGACAGGTCAAACGCCGCCATGCCGACCAGTCGAAATGGACCTTTGTGGTCAAACTGTCTTAATAACTTTCGCGCGGTACTAAAAAAGGCACTCGCGGTATCTGCTGGTTTTTTTAACTGGCACTGGCGTGACAGCAACTCAAACTTGTTCGTTTTAAGTCTGACTCTAATGCCACCGGCAACATAGTTTTTCTTCCTGATTCGCCTCGCAATTCGACTGGCTGATCGGCGCAAATGCACCTCAATTTCCGCAATGGAGGATATATCGTGACTCAAAGTCCGGTCGGAACCGACGCTTTTCGCTGAACGACCCCTTAAGACTCGTCGCGGATCACGCGCATGGGCAAGTTCATAGAAATGTGATCCTGAAGAGCCTAGTTCTCTCGACAGCCTGCCAGGATCTGCAGTTGCTATATCGCCTATGGTCTTATATCCAAGTGCAAGTAATCTGGGTGCTGTCTTCTTGCCAACCCCCCACAATCTTGTGACAGACTGTGGCGCCAGCCATGATTCAGCGTCTGTCTGTGGAACGACTGTCAGGCCGTCAGGCTTGTCATGCGCACTTGCAACCTTGGCAACATACTTGGTTCCTGATACCCCAACAGATATGTTAAGCTGCGTCGCATCTCTGACGGCCGACTTGATCTTGCGCCCCATTTCAACCGGTGGTCCAAAGATATGTTCAGCACCTGACATCTCGAGGAAAGCTTCATCGAGTGACAATGCTTCAACAGAGGGCGAAAAATCACCAAAAACCTGCATGACTTTCTCTGAAATCTCCTGATAGCGACTAAACCTTGGCGGCACCATGATCGCCTCGGGACATCTTCTGCGTGCTTCCGCTACAGGCATGGCACTGCCAACGCCGAAGGGCCGTGCTTCATAACTTGCAGTGAGCACAACACCTCGATAGCTATTCGGACCAATCAGTACAGGTTTGCCACGAAGAGCCGGATTATCAAGCTGTTCAACGGCAGCATAAAACGCGTCCATATCAGCATGTATGACAATGCGAGGCCAGGTTTTCATGTAGTCAGCTTACTTTAATACTGTATAAATAAACAGTTACTTTGATTGAGTATTCTCAATTCATTTAACAGATATACATCAAGGAACTCATTGAGTGGAGAGCCCAGGCTCGCAACGGTATATCGAACTACACAGTGTGACGTGCATACTTTAGTATCATTCTGTTCCGATCCCATTTATCTCAAACCCCCATCACGTGTATGCTATCCCTAACTATCAATAAAGGAGACTGCCGTGAAACTGGGACTGGGTGTTGGACCAATGGGGGCACCAGGTGGTGCAAAGATTATTGAACTTGCCAAGGAAGCAGAGGCACTCGGTTACGACACGATCTGGAGCCCGGAGATCTATGGCGCAGACTGTTTTACGCCGCTTGCGTGGATCGGCGCACATACTGAACGCATAAACCTGGGTACCTCGATTATGCAGATATCGGCCCGTACCCCTGCCAGTGCTGCGATGCACGCTGTTTCTCTTGACTATCTTTCAAACGGCCGACTGATTCTGGGTATCGGCGTATCCGGACCACAAGTCGTTGAAGGCTGGTACGGTCAACCTTATCCAAAACCGCTGGCACGAACCCGAGAATGGATTGATATCTTCCGCAAGATTGTTTCCCGGGAAGAGCCTGTCGCTCACGATGGCAAGCATTATCAATTACCGTATCCTGGCGGTACAGGATTAGGCAAACCACTAAAACTGATCCTGCATCCCATTCGCGATCATATTCCTCTCTACCTGGGCGCTGAAGGTCCCAAAAACGTGGCGCTAAGCGCAGAACTCTGTGATGGATGGATACCCATGTTCTTGTCACCCTATCGCATGATGGATGTCTACAAAGACGCTATGGCAATTAAGTCCTCAAATTTTGAAATAGCTGCTGCGGTACCTGTCATTATTGATGACGATGTAGATCGTGCGCTAAATCAGATCAAGCAGCAGGTGGGTTTTTATGTTGGCGGCATGGGCGCAAAAACATTCAACGTACACAAGGACCACATCACACGTCAGGGATTTGGTGCCGAAGCAGACAAGATCCAGGAATTATTCCTGTCCGGTCAACGTGATCAGGCTATCGCTGCAGTGCCGGATCAGCTTGTTGATGAAATTTCACTGTGCGGACCGAAAGAACGTATTCGCGAGCGTCTGGCCGCCTGGAAAGAAAGCCCGGTGACTCAGTTGAATGTCGGTACGGCAGATATCGATACGATGCGATTTCTTGCGGAGGAGTTGACTTAGCGACTGAAGGTGGCGAAATTTGGCTTGGAGTAGAATGGCACTAACTTTAGGCACTAATAACTGCTAGCGGCGAGCAGGACTGGTGTTTTAAGTAAGTGCCATTCGGATCGGAGCGAATGAATTACTCCGAACCTGACTCCGCCATGCATTTGTTTATTTCATCCTCATTAAGTGACTCAAATTCAAGCAATGCACTGGCAAGGCTATCCAGTTGATCCCGATGTGCTTCCTGGACCACAAGGGCTCTTTTTTCGTTTTCGAGTATCAGTCTGCTCACCTCTTCGTCAATCATCTCAGCGGTATGTTCGCTATAGTCTCTGTTTGAGGTCAAATCCTGGCCGAGAAAATTCTGTTCCGCTTCTCTGAAGGTAATGGGACCCAGATTCTCATTCATGCCCCATTCCGAAATCATATGCCTGGCAAGATGCGTGGCCTGTTTCAGATCATCTGCAGCACCGGAACTCACTTCTTCAAAAACCAGATTCTCGGCCACCCGACCGCCAAGTAGAATTGCCAGTCTGTCCTCCAGGTAGTGCTGGGAGTAATTCAGCATGTCTTCTTTAGGAGACTGTTCTGTCATCCCGAGAGCCCTACCTCTGGGGATGATGCTGATTTTGCGCAGTGAATCGGCATGGGGCATATAGAATGCAGTAATTGCATGACCAGCCTCATGATAGGCTGTTCGGTTTTTCTCTTCCTCTGATAGCAGCGCCTCCCTGCGATCCCCCATGATGATCTTGTCTCGCGCGCCTTCAAATTCTGCGTGTGAGACTGCTGACTTTTCTCTTCTGGTTGCCAGCAAAGCTGCTTCATTTACGAGATTCGCCAGGTCCGCTCCCGAGAATCCGACAGTACCGGATGCGATGCTCGCAAGGTCAACGTCCTCGGATAAAGGCACCTTCCTGGTATGAACTTTCAGAATATCTTCTCTTGCCTGTTTTTGCGGTAGATCGAGTATGACTTTTCTGTCAAATCTGCCGGGTCTTAGCAGAGCGGCATCCAGCACGTCCGGCCTGTTCGTCGCTGCAAGTACAACGACTGTTTCCTCTTCATTGAAACCATCCATTTCGGCCAGAATCTGGTTAAGTGTTTGCTCCCGTTCGTCGTTGTTCATACCGAAAGCGCCACTGCGGGATCGACCCACTGAATCTATTTCATCAATGAATATCAGTGACGGTGCTGCACTTCGAGCCTGCTGGAACATATCACGCACTCTTGAAGCACCCACACCAACGAACATCTCGACAAATTCCGAGCCGGTAATACTAAAAAAGGGTACTGCTGCTTCTCCAGCAGTTGCTTTGGCAAGCAAAGTCTTGCCGGTGCCCGGTGGACCCATCAGCAGAATACCTTTTGGAATTCTGGCACCAAGCTTTCTGAATTTCTCTGGATTCTTAAGGTAGTCAATAATCTCCTGCAGATCTTTTTTTGCATTTACCAGGCCCGCTATATCGTCATAGGAGGTTTTTATATCTTCAGCCTCTGCCAGTCTTGCCTTTGATTTGGTGAACCCACCGCTGCCTGGCAAAAGCTGCTTGCCTAAAAGCTGGCGACTCATGAAGAAGAGTCCGAATATAAACACCCAGGGCGCAATATTGAGCAGGATGGTGACCCAGGTGGCATTCTCTGTTGATTGCACTTTGACAATCACGTTTTTTTCTTCGAGAAGTGGGATCAGGTCTGCATCGGCAATTGGCGGAAGCAGTGTGGTGAAACCCTTCTTGTCGGGTTGCTCAGAAAAACGGTATACGCCCGCAATCGCGTTGCCACGCAGGGTGACCGACTCTACAAGATCGTCTCTAACCTGTTGTTTGAATACTGAATAAGGAATTTCGTCCGAGACCGTTTCCCGTGTCAACATTGTCGCAACTGTCATTGCGAATATGACCCAAATTGCAATATTCAACCACGAACCGGAGGTCAGCGGGCGTTGCTGATCCGGTCTGTCGTCTTGATCCATAGCCATCGCTCCAGGAGCTTAGCGTTTGCTTTTATAGACTCCAAAGTGAACGAATGGTGCAACGGCCTTCTGCCCGGGATCGACATTTGCCGGTACCCTGTACTGGACCGGTTTTAGACTACGCAGATATGCAACAATCGCTTTGGCATCCTCATCTGTGATTTTGGCATATCCGGGCCATGGCATCACCGATAATTGACGTCTGCCATGCTTGTCTACGCCGGATCGAATCAAGCGGGTGATTTCATCGTCTGTCCAGCTACCTATACCCGTACTTTTGTCGGGGGTTATATTGGCCGGGTAGATTACTCCCGGCAGTTTCTCCTCGAAAGGATTTGAATAGGCTATGCCAATCGCTGATCCGCCATAGAGTCTTTTAGCATTAGGTTCACCGATCAAAGCGCCATCTGTATGACAGGTACCGCAGGCCAGCAACTCTGCCATGTATTTACCCCGCATCACCTGTTCAATGGGATAATCGCTTGGACCAGCGGGGGCTTCCTGCATTGTTGACGGGGTTACATTGTCGTAATCCACCAATGGATTGTAGTAACTGCAGGAACCGAGGAGGAACAACAGTGAAATACAGGTAAAAAAGCTCCCTATAGTGTTTCTCATATTTTGGCTCCTTTATACGTGATAGCCGAATTCATCTGTTTCTCTTAAGAGAACAGGATTTATTTACCGCTATTCCCAACCCTCACGGCAAGCACATCACATTTCGCCCCATGAAGTACGCTGTTTGCCGTTGAACCCAGCAGCAGTTGCAAGCCATGTTGACCGTGTGTCCCCATGACAATCAGATCGATATCGTTTTCATCAACAAGTGTATGAATTTCATTCGCCGCCCTGCCATCACACAGAAAGCTGTTCTCCTTCTTGATTCCCAGGCGCGTTGTCATCTCTGAGAGTTTCTCTGTGGACTCGCGGCGAATATCTGCTTCAAGTGACATCAAATTGCTCCCCCAGGTAGACATACCCTCCGTTGCATAGGCAGGCGATATACGTTCATGTACGTGCACAATCAGCAATTCAGCATCATTGTCAGCCACTATCTCTTTTGCTTTCTCTATGATCTCCTCATTGTCACTCCGAAGGTCCAACGCTAATAAAACTTTATTGTATCTAGCCATCTACAGTCTCCTTTTACTCTGTTTGCCTCTCAACTACTTCACCGGGCTTATAAAATTATCCGGCTTCAATACGAGTACGTCGCATTCGAGATAATCAAGCACTTTCTCAGTCGTACTGCCTATAAATGCTTCCGAGAGTATATTCCTTGAGATCCCTCCCATAACCACCAGATCTGCTTGCAGATCTTTTTCAAGCGTTCGAAGGGCATACTCTGGAATCTCCTCCATCAGATGTTGCTGCATACGGGGTACTTCAAAATCAGACATCAGCTCGGTAAAAGATTTCTCATGTTCTACTTTGGCTTGCTTTGGATAAGTACCTGACAAGGGAATCTGGCCATATGCATGTAGTACGAACATATCACCATCAAGCAGTTCCTTAAGATCTGATGAAACTCTCAGAATCTTGTGGTCCAGCCCCTCTGGCTTATGCCTTCCATGGCTCGGATCAACCGCGGCGAGTATTGCCGGTTTGTCTTTCCAGAGTTTGTCTTTCACCAGAAGCAGGGGAACGGGGCAACATCGAACCAATTGCCAATCATCATTGGTGAGGAACAATCGAGATAAAGCTGAATGTCGTCTTGTATTGTGAATGACGAGATCAGCCCCCCAACTCACAGCGTCTTTGATGAGGACTTCATATCCAGGATGACCCCACAACGCCTCCGTTGTAACCATAATGCCATTCTCTCTAAGGGGCGCGGCTAATGTTTCCAGTCGGTTTCTGTGTTCCTCAAGGTATTCATCTCTTAACCTTGGTATATCTACGGCATCAAAGTAGTATCCCTCTACCAGATACTGTGAATACTCACATGCTATTAGCTTGATCTCAAAGTCCTGAAGTTTCGCGAGTATTAGCGCTTTGTCCAGGGATGGCTGAGACTCACTATTCGGGTCGATTACAACTTCAACTTTTTTGAGAGTAATCATAGTCTTCTCCTTTCCTCAGGGCGGCGGTATTTATCAAGTACAGGTTTGTCTCTTTATACAAGTTACGACCCGTACAGGAAAGCACTATCTATATTATCCGAGAATGTATCAAATGCGACATTGATTCGAATCAAGCAATGTCAAATCCAGCCTGAATTCTCTACGAACAAGAGACTCTCATGCCTGCTTTAGGGTAATCTGTTCGCTATGGCCTATAGCACCTGATATAAAGAGATGCGAAAGACTGGACTCATTCCTGATAAAAATCATTACATTGATTGCTGACTTTTAGAAACTTAATGCCAATTATCAGTATCTATCGATATATCCTTGAACATCCCAGGATATTACTGTCAGCCATGTTTAGCCTCGTGATTGTGGCCAGCTATCATATCCAGTATTTTACGTTCGATGCCTCCCCCGACACACTGGTTGTTGAGGGCGATCCCAAGCTTAAAACCTATCTGGACATGACCGAAATCTTCGGTGGTGACGAATTTCTGGTCGTGACCTATACCCGCAAAGACCAGGGCAGTTTGTTCACTGACGAATCACTTGATCATATATCTGAAATTCAGAACGAACTAACATCGATTGAAGGCGTAGAAAGTGTGCTATCGATCCTTGATGCGCCATTGATCAAAAACCTCCCTGGTGACATCGAAGAGATGTCGCAAAACTACAAAACCCTGCGTAGTAGCGACGTGGATCGGGATCTGGCGCGCGAAGAGTTGCAAAATAGTCCTCTTTTCGCAGATTACCTGCTTTCATCTGACGGATTGTCAACAATTATTAGACTTGACCTCACCCAGGCATTCGAACTGGAAGATATCAGGAAGCGCAGGGATAAATTGAGGACCACATCGACAGAAAGTGAGGACCCAACAGAACTTCTTGATGTCGCCGAACAGGAATATATTGTTGCCAGAAAATCTTACGTAGATCACCGTGAAGAGGTTATTGCTAATATCAGGCTAATTCGCGACAGGCATGCCACGAGTGCCAATCTCTTCATCAGTGGCGTACCGATGATCGCGGCAGATATGATTCGTTACGTCAGGTCAGACCTGGCGATCTTCGGCAGCCTTGTATTTATTTGTACCGCAATACTTCTCTATTATTTTTTTCGTCGTGGAAGATGGGTGCTTCTACCTATTGTCATTAGCGCCATAACCATATTATTTACAACCGGGTTTTTGGGATATCTGCAAAAGCCTGTTACTGTCGTTTCATCAAATTTTATATCGCTGCTGGCGATTATCTGTATCTCATTCTCTATTCACCTGATAGTTCGCTATCGTGAACTTCTTTCCACAAAACCAGACCTGAACCACATGGATCTTGTACTACAGACTATGCAGAGCAAGTTCATACCCTGCCTCTATACAGCCTTAACAACACTGTTAGCTTTCGGCTCGATGCTTGGCAGCAACATCGTACCTGTTGAAGATTTTGGATGGATGATGTGCCTTGGTATTATCCTGGCCTTTATTGTTACCTATACTGTTTTTCCATCAGCGTTGTTAATAATGGGAGAGGCCAGCCCCAGCGCCACGCTAAACTCCCGTGTAGCACTCACCATGTTTCTCAGCAAACACGCCAGACACAACAGTCGGTCTGTACTGGCAATATCGATCGTACTGGCTTTGGTTTCAGCTTACGGACTAAAGCTCATTTCATTCGATAATCGCTTTATTGATTATTTCGACAGCGATACGGATGTTCACGAAGGTCTTAAATATATTAACGATCATCTTGGCGGGACCGTGCCTTTCGACATTTATATCCAATTCGAGGCTTTCGACTCGCTCGATGAGGAGGATGACTTTTTCACGGGCAGTGATACATACCCGGACCGTTACTGGTATACCCTCGATAGATTAAACACGATTGCTCGATTACACGAATTTGTGCAACAACAAAAAAATGTCGGAAAAGTTATTTCTCTTGCGACTTTGGAGAAAATCTCTCGCGACTTCAACGAAGGTAAGAAGCTCACTACGCTTGAAATCGCTTATGTAATTGGAGAATTACCCACCAGCCTGCGTGAACAATTTCTGCACCCCTACGCTCGTCCGGCAGATGGACTCGTCAGAATAAATGCGAGTCTTAGCGAAACTGGTGCGCGATTCTCACGTCAACAGATGATCGAGGATATTGAAAAATACGCTACAAACGAATTGGGTCTGGCACAAGATGACTTCGTTGTTACCGGTATGATGGTTCTCTTCAACGACATGCTAAGACAGTTGGCAGATTCTCAGCTTCGAACACTGATTTATGTTGTGCTTGCCACATTCTTTATGTTTTCACTGCTATTACGCTCGATGCTTCTGGCCATACTGGCCTTGATCCCCAATTTGATTGCTGCATCCTCTGTACTCGCATTTATGGGCTATCTCAGTATTCCAATGGATATGATGACCATTACAATTGCAGCCATCAGCATTGGTATCGGCGTAGACGATGCAATTCATTATTTGCACAGGTTTAAAGAAGAGGTATCGGTAGATCACGATGTCAACGCTGCCATTAAAAGAGCGCATCTGACAATTGGGAGAGCCATGTACTTTACTTCAATGACCATCATCATTGGTTTCTCAATACTCACTTTCTCTAATTTTCTGCCTACAGTCTATTTTGGTATTTTGACGGCACTGGCGATGCTGATCGCGCTGCTGGCAAATCTAACAATATTGCCCAGCCTGCTTATAGTTACCTATGACCAGTTAGGAATAAGCATGCTGTTTCTACGCTCTTCAAAATCCTCTAAAGCATGAAGAGGAGTTAGTGAGAGGGCAAACCATGAATGAAACTACCAACTCGCTAAAAAGATCTCTTACCCTCCCTCTTATCAGTCTCTACGGACTAGGCAATATCCTGGGCGCAGGCATTTATGTTCTCATCGGTAAAGTTGCCGGGGAGGCTGGATACTATTCACCTGCTGCATTTCTGGTTGCCTCAGTTATTGCAGGTATCTCCGCACTTTCATATTCCGAGCTCTCAACAAGATACCCGGTCAGTGCTGGAGAAGCAGTCTACATCCAGGAAGGTTTCAACAACTCGCTACTCTCACGAACCGTTGGATTACTGATTACCCTTGCTGGCATCGTATCGTCAGCAGCAATTACCCACGGATTTGCGGGTTATCTTCAAACATTCATAGACGTCCCGACTCCGGTTATCATTACGCTTCTTATCCTGTCACTCGGCGCGCTGGCCGCATGGGGAATTGACCAGTCGGTAAAGCTGGCTGCAATTCTGACTCTCGTAGAGCTAGTCGGGCTTCTCCTGATCATTGCAACCGGATATGAATTTCTGAATACCGGACCAGATCCCATAACTGATCAAAGTTTGAGCTCCTTTTCCTGGATAGGTGTAATGTCAGGCGCATTCCTGGCTTTCTATGCGTACATAGGTTTTGAAGATATGGTTAATATCGCAGAGGAGGTGAAGCAGCCGGAAAAGAATATGCCGATGGCCATACTGATCTGTGTCGTCATGTCTACGTTGCTCTATGCAACTGTGGCCTGGATTGCTACCAGCATTCTGACACCGGCACAACTGTCGGCGTCAGACGCACCATTGGCGGATATCTACTCGCACGCAACAGGCAAAACTCCTGTATTGATCACTGTCATCGGATTATTCGCAGTGGTTAACGGTGCACTCATCCAGATTATCATGGCATCCAGATTGATCTATGGAATGGCCTACCGGCAGTGGCTGCCTGCGAAGCTTGGCGTGATAAATTCAACCACCAGAACGCCCGTTTACAGCACCATTCTGGTTGTCATAACTATCCTGATATTTGCGTTGCTGCTGCCTCTGGTTACCCTGGCAGAACTGACGAGTTACCTTGTACTAGGTGTCTTTTCCCTGGTCAATCTGGCTCTTGTTCGGATAAAACAGAAGAAACCAGATGGTGGTCAATTTACCGAGTATCCGGCCTGGGTGCCAAAACTCGGGTTTCTGACGACGACATCCTTTCTTCTCATCGAGCTGGCATCAAATATAGCCTAGTCATATTACCTTTATAGGCTGCATGACCAGTGTCATGGACATTTATCTCAAAGGATGATGAGATAAATTTCCCTAGATACCAAGGGTCAATCTGATGGAGAACCCCAATAAACCACTTAAAGAATACTTCGTCTGGGACAAAACAACCCGCTGGTTTCACTGGATTAACTTTATTTGCATTCTCCTGCTGATAGCTATCGGCACGATTATATTGAATGCTAAGGCCATCCAGATTGGCGGTGACGGCAAGGTTCTGTTGAAAGAAATGCACGTTCTGGTGGGTTATGTCTTCGTAGTCAATCTGGCCTGGCGACTCGTATGGGCATTCTTCAGTTCATCCAGGTCAGGCTGGCAATCCCTTCTGCCGATTAACAAAAACTTCATTATAAAACTGAAAAGTTCCCTTGCTGCCCGGGGTTGCGGCCAATCAGAGACCTACCTCGGTCATAATCCAATTGGTCAACTCATGATCAGCCTGCTTATTCTCCTGCTCCTGGTACAGGCGACGACCGGCCTGGTTCTCGCTGGTACAGATATCTACTACCCACCGTTCGGCAATCAGATTGCACAGTGGGTAACCGATGGAGACCCCGCTAAACTCGCCAATTTAAAACCCGGCTCCAAGGAATTCGTTGACCCTGAACTCTACAAGGAGATGCGGGCGTTTCGAAAACCGTTTATCACAATACATCTTTACTCTTTCTATACGCTCCTGGTTACCATACTTGCGCACATCACTGCAGTTGTCGTGACCGAGATCAGAGAGAGAAATGGTATCATTTCCGCCATGTTCACCGGCAGAAAGGTAGCGCAGGACACGCCGGTAGATCTGGACGAAGACTAATAGCAATGTTATATCACCAGGCAACGTACAAATATTACTTATAACTTCTGGACTTCAATCGGAATAGGTAGATATACCATTCGTCTTCACACAATTCAGATTTTCGGCTCTTTCACCTTCAAATCTGCCTGCCTTCAGAAATGACTTAACCTGGTTTATCACCTTCTTGTTTCTCATCATCAGGGAATGGGTAACAGGCATTACCACAAAGCCGCACATCCCCTCTATACGGGTATTCAGAACTGTCACCTTGCCATCATCCTTGTCAGGGAGGAACGCGGACAAGAGTGGATTTGTACTTCGTGTACCCGCAATAACACCGAGTTCGAACGACACTGGCCCCAGTTTTCGTGGGACACTCTCCTCAGACGTACCTAACTGCCTGCCAGCAGGGCCATTAAGCAGATTAAACCCAGGTAGTTTGGCGAAAAAACCCTCGGCAATTTCCGTTCCCTGATTCGGTGGGGCTAACATGACCACTCTTGCCAGTTCTGGTACATCACCGTGCGACAAATACTCCCGAATCAGAATACCGCCCAAAGAATGGCTAACAAAGTTGATGGATGAAGCATCATTGGAACGACAGTAAGCAATACCTTCGGGAACCGCCTGTTGTGCCAGTTCTTCAATCGTTGCTTTTCGCGACGGATAGGCAATATTGATAACATCATAACCCTCTTTAGCAAGCGCACGTTCAATCTTGTTCATGGAATTAGAAGTTCGCACGAGCCCATGCAACAGGATGACACATTCTTCTGCCATCACAGGAACCGGGATGCCACCGACAAATACCACTGAAAGTAGTACCGTGGAAACAATTATTCTCTTTAACGAGGTCATCAGGCTGTAGCTTAATGAAAAACGCTGTTTTTGCACCTGATTTAAGCCAAAAAAAAGCCCACCGGAGTGGGCTTTTTATCAAACGAAAGATCTTTCAAAGCATCCTATAGCTCAACACCTGCTCGCAGATATACCTGCCGCATGTACGGGTTATGTACGGCTTCTACATAACCAGTGAAGAACGCATCGGGTGGCTCTTCGTCAAGGATATTGATTGCACCAATCGTCACGCTATAGTTCTGGTTCTCACCATATCTATAGCTGTACTGCAGATCGACCTCGGTATGGTCGTCAACTGCGCCAAACAGGCCACCGTTGCCGCTCCTCAGACCGAAAGCATCGTCCTCAATTTCATCAATATATCGAACGGTGAGATTGGCTGAATGATTCTCCATCGCCCAGCTCACCATCAGGTTTGATTTGATCTCAGGTGCCGTGACACCTGAATTTCCTTCATTCCTAAAGCCAACCCCGTCGATGGTCGCGGCACCATCTGAAGGTTGAATTTCATAGGTGTCAAGCCAGGTCGTCTCACTGCGGATATCAAACTGATGGGCTCCCCAGTCAAACGAATAGGTCATGGATAGATCCATACCTGAAGTCTCGGTCTTACCCGAGTTGAAGAAACCAACATTCACGATCAATACAGCACCGACATTGGCAGGACAGGCTGTTGGACCCTGATTAGCTAATACCGGTGTAACCAATGGAATCAACGTATCACGCTGAACCTGTACAGAGCAGGGATCTGCAGAAACAACAGCATTAGCATTCTCTGCCCGAATCTGGTTCTCAAATTCAAAGTCAAAGTAATCTAAATCAACCTGGAAACTATGGCCACCATCACCCCATGGAACGGCAGGTGCCCAGGTAACGCCAATATTGTAGTTTTCAGATTCTTCTGGTTCCAGATCCGGATTCTTGGTGGCAACGATCGTTCGGAACGTACCTGAAGACTGCTCATCCACGTTAATCGGGTCTCTCACTTCACCAACTGTTGATTGCTTGTCTCTACCTACTACCGTACCCAGGGAAGGTGCTCTGAACGACGTCCCCGCGGAAAATCTTGCAGAGAAGGTATCAGTGATATTCCAGTTAATACCGATTTTCGGATCAGTGCTGTCAATATCACCATAATCTTCCATTCTGACGGCTAGCTGAACCTCAATATTGTCAGCGATAGGTAAAGCAAGTTCAGCAAAATACGCATCTACGATTCGACCACCTTTACCGCTGGATCTAGGTGAGAGGAAACCCTGAGACAATGTATTCAGGAAGTTGGGTACGAGACGCTCACGAATCTGATGACGCTGCTGATAACCAATGGCCAGTCCCGCAGTTCCACCGGGTAATTCGAATATCTCACCGGATGCAATCGCTTCAAAGACAGTCAGACGTCGCTCGTTAATTTCGGTTGACTGGGTCTGAGCACTGAATCTGATTATATCTTCTGTGTCAGCGGCGCTCGAAAGTACAAGATTACCATTTGCATCCAGTTGACCGGCGACACCATATCCGGATCGGGGATCATATAAGGTTCGATAGATATCCTTTCCGAAAGGGCTGAAGTAGTGGCAGTTACCTTTACCAGCTACCGCCGAAGCAGCAGGTCCGTCAAATCGAATCTCACAATTCGATCCACCGAAACCTTCAAGTGCAAGCTGCATTCTCCTGAGGTCAGTGTCGGGATTTTCTCCCGCACCATAGGCTCCGGAATACTGCGCAGACAATACATAGTCCCACTTACTCAGGAAACCATCTTTGAAAAACTGCTCAAACGAGCCCTCAAGATTAAGCGCCATTCGGCTGCCATTGCCATCTCCCTGGGTTTTAATCGCAGGATAAGCAAGTCCAAGCGGACGACCAGCCCAGGAAAGATCGACACCCAACTGATTGAATGGGTTGCTTGCCGGTACAATCGGTCGACCGTTAGTCATGGGGAAGGTACCGATGAATGTCGTACTGTTTTGACTGCGGTACATACTCGCTTCGATCTTCAGATTTGTATACTGGTTTATCGCATAGTCCCAATGGGTATAAAGCTGCCAGCTATTTTCCTGAGGAGTCGTCGAATTATTGGGCTGATAGGTTGATCGGCATGTTCCCAGTGGGAAGACATCTCCGGCAAACTGACCACCACCCGGTACAGGACCTACTGCTGGCACGAGATCAGCAAGACAATAGGGATCAGCAACTGTCATGTTAGTAGCGCCACCAGCAACAGCATCATCCCATAATGTCGAGTAGTTAATCGGCCCATGGACACCGTTGTCAATAATCGCATCACCACCACCGATGCCTACCGGACGACTTGACAGGTTGTATGTGCCTGGAGAACCATTCCCTGATGTATTGTTGATCAGGTTGAAATCCCGTTCCCTGTTCTGCAGACCGTCCTGATGCTCGAATCCAAAAGCGAAGACACCGTGGATATCATCATTACCGGCGCCGATAATGAACTGAACTTCGGACTGACCACTACCTTCAATTTCCTTACCGCCGACCCGCATTTCGAAGCCTTCGAAATCCGTTCGGGTTTTGAAGTTCACCACACCAGCAACAGCGTCAGAACCGTACAATGCCGCTCCCCCATCAAGCAGGGTCTCGATACGGCCAATTGCGATCATTGGTATCAGATGTTTGATATTGGTGTAGTCAGCGCCGGATGGCCCTGTTGATGTTGAAGCGGTTCGCTTGCCATTGGTTAATACGAGGGTAGACGATACTCCGAGCCCCCTCAAATTAATCGCGCGGGCATTACCGCAACAACCGTTGGTTAGGCCACTTCGACCATAGTTAGAAGGTGAGAACGTAAATGTTTCCGTCACATCTTCAAGGTCAGTCCATCCATTGGCCCGCATATCTTCTATCGTCACCGTATTCAGTGGTGACGGAAGATCTGCCTGATTTTGTCTTTTTATATAACTGCCGGTGACCACCACTTCTTCAAGATCATCGCCCTCGGCTGCGAATGAAAGTGTTGGTAATAGCGTCGATAGTACTATGGTGAAGATACCGATTAGTATCCTCCTGAGTAATAAGCCCATCATAATCCTCCCTAGATTTAATTGACTTCTTCGCCTTCTATAATTCACGTTTGAAGGTAAATCGAACTTAACGCATGTTCGACTTAAGTAGATAACAAATCGGTAGTATCAGGTCAAGGATTTTAATGCTCTAACATCCACGTCTAATTCTCTACAGGCCTCTATATCAGCCTATTTGAGCCCACGCCCGGATGACTTAGTCAACTCGTTTAACTTTAGTCTGAAAGCCGGTGCGAACAGATTTCAAATCGAAGCTGCCGATAAATCCCTTGCTGATAACAACTTCATCCCCAATTCGATACCGACTGCGTCTTTTTGCCTCTACCTCGCGCCATATCTGACCATCATTCAATGTTAATTTGTACTGTCCTCCCGGTAACTTTCTGACTCCGGCTATCACTCCCTTGAATTGCTCCCTGGTCTTTGATCGCTTTTTCTCCTCTTTTTTCTCTTCTTTTTTCACCTCGGGTCGGGGTTTCGCCCATTCAGGCCTGGCATCCTGCTGCGTTACCTCCGATTCAGCAGATTGCGTTGCCTTTCTTTCTCCTGATTCGTCCAGAGCGGGTTTTTCCTTTACTTTTCGAAGGTTTACAACTTCTTCTTCTGTGTCACGTTGGCCTGTTTGCGGCTTCGGTACCTGATCACGCGGGATTTCTCTCGATTCGCTGATACTTTTACTCTCTGGCAATGCACCGCCAGCAGGTTCGCTTGTTTCGGGGGCATGCCTTGTCACAACATTATCAAGGCATCGAAGTCGTTCAGCCGAATCTTCAATCACAGCGCATTGACGCAGATCTGACTTAATATCAGCATACAGATGCGCTGGAATTAAACAGAGAACCAGAATCCACACATTTTTCATCATTTTTACTTCCACGGCTTCTATAGGAATGACTGGCAACGAGCCACACTACCAACGGGTGAGAGACTTATATCACAGTCAATACCAGACCGACAAAATCTCTCAGATCAGCATAATTCGTTGACCTGGGTAAACTTGTATATTCAGTTGAGAACGGCTCGAAACAGGTCCGACAGTTTTTCAGCCCCATCTTCCCTGCGCCAACTCAGTAGCAGTCCTTTGATTGCGGTTACCGTCGCCATGGGTTCATCAAACATGAAGTGGTGATAGGTTGCCGGAATCACGAATACCGGTAATATTCCTTCGGATATCTCATCTATATAAGATCCGCTCTGTGCGCCGGAATCAGTACTATGCTCACCAAGAATCACCGCCGTTCTGCATGGAATACCAACAAACTTATCCCGCTGGGATTCACCCATTTCCAGGTGATCGAATAGCGCGGGATCGAATTTCCAGGTCCAGCCACCTTCAACTTCCCGCAATGAACAGCGGGCGAGATAGCTTAATATATAGGGATGTTGGCACGGCTGTTCAGGCACGAGACGAAATCGCCCTAACGCGGTATTGATATCTTCATATACTCTGGTTGGTCTGGCTGCCTGTTGTCCGCGCTCACTAAACTTCTTCCCCCACTCAACGTATTCGTCAGGATCGGTAATTGTAAAATCACAGAAGACTATGCCTCCCAATTCATCGCCATATTGGTGGCCGGTTTCCAGTGCTACAAATCCTCCGAAGCTGTGAGCGACCACATAGGGTTTTTCTCCGAGGTTGGCGGCCTCAGATACTGCCATTATCTCTTTGGCGAAAATCTCACCGCTATATGTTTCTCTCCAGTCACTATCTCCGTGACCAGACAGGTCGATCGAAGCCACCCTGAAATGGTCCGTTAGAAACGGTGCGACAAATCGCCACCATTCCAGATGAGCATTGCTGCCATGTATCATCACAATACCAGGCAGTCCCTCCTCACCCCAGGTCGCGTAATGGATTTTACAGCCTTCGACGATGACCTCGCCGTCCTGCCTTTCTGCATCAATTGCTCTCTTGAACCAAGCCGGTTCCTGACTCTGACTCACTACATACTTCTCCTTTCAACAAGGCGCGTGAATGTAGCATACGTTTTTCAAGATATTCAAATTACCCCGACAAGTCAGCAATCACTCACCCAGGGTGACAGCACTTCCAATGATTGATCATCCGGGGATAAATGATGTTAGGATCAGATACAGTCGCGCGGGAGTAAAAACATGGAATCAGTCAGCTACGATGTCGAAGGCCGCACAGCCATTATCCGACTCAACAGACCAGAAAAGCTCAACGCACTGGATGAGAATCTTATCCAGGATTTGCGAAGTGCGTGGCAACGCTATGCCGAGGGCGACGAAAGATGCGCGATACTATGTGCAGAAGGCGATCGCGCATTCTCGGTGGGGGCAGACATTAAAAGTCCACCGAAGGAAATGTGGCAGGGCGTACCAGGTGTTGGTGTTGTACTGGACAAACCAGTCGTTGCTGCTGTTCACGGGTACTGTGTAGGTGGCGCCTATATTCTCGTTCAAATGTGCGACCTGGTCGTAGCGGCAACCAATACCATCTTTAAGTACCCCGAGGCCCAGGTTGGATTCACAGGCGGTCTCATCGCTGGATGTGCCGTCAGGGTTCCTCACAAAATCGCTATGGAATTTATGTTGCTCGGGCAAGACCTTGGTGCCGAGCGCGCCTACGAAGTTGGCATGGTAAACCGGCTTACTCCACCGGGTGACGAGCTTACGGCAGCACTTGAATATGCTGCTATCTTTGAACGCAGTGCACCTCTCGTTGTTCAGACGATAAAGTCCTTTGTCAACCAGACGATTCCCCGGGGGCCGAGCGAACTCTCCGCACTTGCCAGGGATCAACTACTGGGAGTTAGCCAGAGCGCTGATGGTGCAGAGGGACGACTCGCATTCAAGGAAAAACGCGAGCCTGAATTTAAAGGCAGTTGATGCCTAAGTTCAGTCTGTTTTAAATAAATAGAAAACCGGGTTAAGCATCGCGCCATATCTTTCCTCTTTGAATTACCGGGTCAAGTAACGATAAATCACCCGGGTCTACCTGATTGCCATCAGGGAATGGGGGTCTTGCTTCCAGTCCAAGACCTTCAAGTACCCGGTCATGTATGTAATAACATGACATCACCTTGTGCGTTAGCTTCCTCAGGAAGTGCCCGAGTTCACCACGCAGCGATTCAATCAACGATAGCTGATCGGCCTCTTCAAGTGACTGAAATTCACTTTTCTGAATCTGTTGGGAACCTTCGATGACCGCATTAAGGCCTTCCTTCAGTTCCGGAATAAAATCAACGGCATTTTCCAGCAGGTATTCCTGAAATCCAACATCTTTGGCCCCTGGCATAGTGCCATCATCACTTGCCGGAATAATCAGCTCGAGCATGGCTTCAAGCGCACCAAGCTGCTGCTTGTTGAGCACCTGATCAGTTTGGATAATACTTTCTTTTGTCATCATCAAGCCTCAATCAAACAGATTGGCCAGGTTTTTCTTCATCGTGTCTGCAATATAAAGTGCCAGTGCCTGGATTGTTGTCGTCGGATTTCCTGCCGCTGATGTCACAAAGATACTGCCATCAATTATAAAGAGATTTTTCACATCATGGCTTCTCCCCCATTCATTGACCACTGAGTTCGAAGGATCTTTGCCCATTCGTGCGGTACCGAGCAGATGCCAGCCCGCATACCTCAAGAGCCCATGATCGAGAGTCTTCCAGGCTCCTGCCGCTTCCATCAACTCTCTGCTCCTCGCACTGCCATGGGCCAGCATCTTTCGGCTGTTCTCGCTTAAGGTGTAGTTAATCTTGGGAGCAGGAATGCCATCTGAATCGGTAAGTTCCGGGTCCAGGGTGACTGTATTATGTAGTTCGGGCAGATCTTCCACACATACCGAACAGGCAACGTTCGTTCCAAAGTGTTTTCTGAAGGCTGCATGATGCCCGCGGCCCCATGGTATATCACCTCTCTCGTATCCGTTTATAGCAGTCGCAACCGGCGGAGAGCCCCTCGTAATCTGAAAACCATATCCCCTCACAAAATCCCGCTTCGGGTCCGTCTCATAAAATTGCTGACTCAGGATGCAGGTGCCTCCGGGACCAAGATACGATTCCAGGCCTTCTTCAAAAAAACCTTCGGTATGACCCCAGGGATGTAACATCAGGTTCTTGCCGACCAGACCGGAACGATTGGCTAATCCATCCGGAAACTGGCTTGATTTGGAATTAAGTAAAAGCCGGGGTGTGCCAACACCATTGCAGGCAACAATGACGACCTCGGCATTTTGTCTGCACTCTTCCCCCTGCTTGTTATAGTAAATGACACCAGTCGCCATACCCTTGTCATTTACTACAATCTCCCTGACACGACAGTGAGTTTTTAGCTCGACGCCTTTCCGCAGCGCGTGAGGCCAGTAAGTGACATCAGCACTGGATTTGGCCCCCTGTGTACAACCGGAATTGCAGGGCCCAAGATTGATACACTTGTCCCGCCCATCATGAGGTTGACTGATAATGGCAGAATCAGAAGGCCACCAATGCCATCCAAGCTTGTTGAATCCCTTACCAATGACATTTCCCATCTTGCCAATTGGAATGGGCGGCAGGGGAGTTTCCTTATGGGGATATGCAGGATCTCCATCCAATCCTGATACACCAATCAGTTCATCGTTCTGCTTGTAATAGGGTTCGAGCTGCTGGTAATCGATGGGCCAGTCATCAGCAACGCCATCCAGGGTTTTCACCCGGAAATCAGATGGATGGAATCGGGGAAAATGTGCCGAAAACAAAATAGTGCTGCCACCCACGCCGTTAAAGTTAACAATCGAAATAGGTGAATCTTCAGCATCGTTGATGGGATAGTCCTCATCCCTGCCCCTGATATTGGGACTCGCAGGCATTCGCTTGCCCCTGAGTTCCTCCCAGTTTCGATGATTGGTCGGATAATCAGCCTGCCTGGTCCAGTCTCCCTGTTCCATGCACATGATGTGCATGCCGGTATCTGCAAGACTGTAGGCAGCCGCAGCACCGGAAGCGCCAGCACCTATGATCAGAACATCTACATTATCTTCAGCAATATTGTCTTCAGTAACATTCTCTTCAGTAACATTGTCTTCAGCCATCTTAAGTCCCCAGTTGTTATTCGCTCCCGGCTAACGCCGACACTGAAGGTAGTGCCTCAGGGACAAATGGCGCTGACAGGTTGAACATCTGCTTGACCCGCGAGGGTGGCAAAAAGCGGTGGGAACAGCGCCCGAACTTCATCAGAAGTCGCATGGACTTTACGGGCAGCTTCATTTTTGTACCTTTCCATCATGTAGTACTTGCCCCCCACCCCTTTATAAGGCGCATACAGAATCGCACCCGGCTCAAGTCGCAGCACGGTTTCGGAGAGCTTGCTAATGGCAGCCTCAAACTCCGCCTCGCTGCCCGGCTTAACATTGAAGGTGGCGACATAGCCCACTTCTTCGGGATTGCACTTGGCCTGCGCTGTAACAGAACCAAAGGCAACTGTTGAGAGAAGGATCAATCCGGTGAGAAGGTACCTCTGAATTATCTGGTCACGATGTCGAAACATTAATTACTCCTTTCTTATTTTCAATTACTCATTAAAACCCATTAAGCCCCATTAGTTATACAGCCGATTCAAAATCTACCGTTTCAAGAAAGGGGCCATCCATACATAGCCGCCGCCCGTCAGGTGATGCACAGGCACCGCAGACGCCGACGCCACATTTGGTCACATAGTCAATGGCACTAAATATCTGATGGTTGGAAGCAAATTCCTGCTGCACTTTAACCGCCGCATGAACCATCGGTTCCGGACCACAGTTATAAAAATACAGGTTCCCAAGCGAATCCTCACTCAACGTCATAAGATACTGACGCAACAACTCGGTGACGAAACCCTCATACCCCTCACTGCCATCATCCGTTGCGATGTGTAACTCACTACAAGCCGATGCCTGATCAAGATAGTAGAGCCTGTCTTTTGACCTGGCGCCAACAAACAAGTCGCAGTCACCAAAGTCCCTGGCCAACTGATAAACAGCAGCCAGCCCGGTACCACCAGCTACCGCAATAATTTTTGCCTCGGAAGGCGGACTGACCTTTATCCCATAAGGTCCCCTTGTATAGGCCTGGGTACCTGGTTTCAAGTCAATCAGCTTCTCGGTGAATTCTCCCACCTGTATGACCACCAGCGACATCGGATCATCATCTAATACAGAAAATGGTTTTTCTCCCAGCCCGGGGATCCAGAGAAAAATGAATTCTCCAGCTTTTACATTAATTTTTCGGTCAAATGTGAGGATCGAAATATCATCAGCGATCTTCTCGTTGCTAACCAGTGTACAAGGGCGAAAGCTCATATCAACATCGTAATGAATCATCTCTTCTGCGGAATTGTCATCCTGCGCCAGATCCAGACTTAGTTGAGAGAAATAGGATTTGAGCTCAGACGTTGTCATCCCGGTCAGGGCCGAACCAACCCCGAAAATATTTGCACCAGCCGATTTGTAGGCCCTGACATCATCAGCACTGCTGATTCCGCCACAGCCGATCACAGGCAGCTCTACCGTAGCGCTTATTTCAGCGACGCACTTCAGACCTATGGGTAATATTCCCTTACCGGATAGTCCTCCAGCTTGATTGGACAAGACGGCATGCCCAAAAGACGTATGATGACCTGGTCCGACTGTATTGATCGCACAAATCGCATCAGCACCACCCTCGGCGGCAGCCAGTGCAATCTCGGGTAAATTGGGTACGTTAGGTGTGAGTTTAGGGATTACCGGCACAGCCACGGCATTCTTGACAGCCCGAGTGATTTCCTTAACCAGTTTCGGGTCCTGACCCATTGCCATACCGAATCCTTTTGCATGCGGGCAGGAGAGATTGAGTTCCAAACCATCACAATAAGGGGCAAGTTTTTCCGCAACCTCAACATATTCTTCAACGCTACCACCAAAAATAGATACCAGCAGAAATCGATCAGGCGGAATATTCAGACTTGATAGCGTTGAAATCGATGCATCGGCCCCGGGGTTTGTCAGGCCAACAGCATTCACGAAACAACCTTTTGCGTACTGGCTATAAACCGGTTCCCGGTTACCCAATCGTGGCTCTGGTCCAATGCTCTTGGTAGTTACCACACCAATTTCAGGAACATGTCTGAATATATAGTCGATGATATGGGTTGAAGTAGAAACGATACCTGAAGGGATTGTGAAGGGAGCGGTAATAGACTTGCCGAGAAATTCTGTTTTCAATTGAACTCGCTGGATGGTTTTCTCCGGTTCGGCAGTATACCTGAATGTACTATTTTTGGGTGCCGTGACCAGATAATATCAACCCCGTGAAACGAACTTGATTCGCAGCGGTCCAGTGAGGAAATTCAACTCATGCTGACCGCTGGACCTAAAATGAGAAAGACTAGTTTCTCATTGACCAGGAAGGATCCAATACCTCAAAACCAATAAAGCTATTTCTTGCCCTCTTCCTCGGCGACGACCTCCTGCATCCCTTCCCATTCCTCCCACATATTGCACATGGCATGTTTCGAACGCTCCCAGGGATCATTGCCCTCATCGTAGTCCAGCCACTCACCCATCTGGCCCCTGTCCGGGTGATCGGTTACACCATTCACCATCTTATCGGGTTGCCGTATTTTGTTACGTATGCGAAAGATGATGTTCTTTCTGGATTCGGTGCCATTCTCGTTACGGCTGCCTGAATGTGGGATCTGGTAGACAGCTATGCAGGCATCCCCCGGCTGCATCATTATCTGTGTCGGTCTCGGCCAACGCTTACCATCCGGAGTTGATGCCGATGACTCATCAAGAAACTGATTACGAACGGCTTCAGGCAAATAGACCAGCCCACTGCGGTTGGGAGACTCATAATCCAGACGGGGCCATCCCGGCCCTTCCGGACCGAGACAGTTATTGGTCTCCCTTTGCATACGGAAGAATTTCTCGACGGCATGATGTGCACCTTTCAACAGTGATGTCTGCCCACATCCCTCCACCATCTGATCACTCAGGCATACAAAGACAAATGCTGTGAAGCTGCCCAGACCAAGGGTCATTTCCGGATCCTCAAACATTGGAACCATATTATGGCCTATAACATCCGGGCTTCTGCCGAGATCGCCCTTCGGTCCTGACGCAAAATAGCGATGATAGATTTCTTCCGGCGTACCCTCCTGAACCTCCTGGGGTGCTGCAATGGTTATGCTGCCATCCATATGGGTCTCAGCGCCGTAATAAGGCATATCTTTATCGCGATAGCCAGTATTGTTGAAATGATTACCCGGTTTCGAAATCTTTAATACACCCACCTGGCAAGCCATAGGCGGATCAAACTGGCCGATTGCTTCCCTTAGAACCGGTGTAATCGATGAAGCATTGACCAGGTCCGTCATCTCTTTTTCTGTACCCAGATTCTCCCCTTTTTTGGCTCTGCGTATACGTGCCCTGGCAGCCTCAATAATTTCTGCCGGTACGGCATTCTTGAGAACGACATATCCATCTCTATAAAGAGACCGTTTCTGATCAATAGTGAGTTCCGTTGCAACAGGAGGGTTCATTTAGCACTTTCCATAGACAGGGTTCGCGAAACTGTATCTGAGATGTGTTCCCGTGGCAACCGGGTGAAGAGGCCACAATCGAATAACATAATCATTGTACCTAAGAGTAAATCTGTACAAGACACCGGCAGAAAAGGTAGGCTTTCTGCCAGGTAACAAGACCTGCCGTAATTTATCCACGCTTTGGGAAAAACTTGAAAACATTATGAACCTGCTCTTAGACCTGGACGGAACACTCACCGATTCGAGGCCTGGAATTTCCAGAAGTATCGAATATGCACTCGTCAAACTCGGCTTACCTGTGCCAGGCGAAGAAGAAATGACCAACCTGCTTGGACCACCCCTTCAGGAAACTTTTGGCAAGCTCATACCCAACTCGACAGAGGCAGACGTTAATCAGGCAATTACTCTCTATCGAGAGCGATTTACGGATGAAGGAATCTATGAAAATTCTCTTTACCCCGGCATCAAACAATCGTTGGAAGACTTTAATGAGTGGGGTGTGGGTCTATACGTTGCAACGTCCAAGCCAAAGGTTTTCGCAGTCCGGATTCTGGAACACTTTAAGCTCGATCATCTGTTTAAGGGGGTTTATGGCAGCGAACTGGATGGCACAAGAGGCGACAAGGCTGAACTGATTAAATACCTGCTCGAAAGCGAGAAGATTCGCACCCGCTATGCAACCATGGTCGGCGATCGATCACACGATATCAAGGGCGGTCTTGCTAACGAGATACAAACAGTTGGGGTCTTGTGGGGTTATGGCACCAAGGATGAGTTAATCAGCGCGGGTGCTGATGTCGTCATCGAAAAACCAGAGGATCTTGGCTGGATCTTTGAATTTTATGAAGGCTAGAAGGCGGATTGCTGTTGGGAGTTCCAACAATCAACCCTCGATACCAGCTACTCAATCAGCAACTTTACCGGCGACTCATTTCAATGCATTGAGTGCATCATATCGATAGATACGATCGATCAGTCTGTTACCAAGCTGCTTAGCCACCCTGTTTCGTAGCCAGGCGCCAAATCCACTCATGTGGAAAATACGCGAATTTCGACGAGACCCCAGTTGAATTCGAGCTGTACGATCCATTCGCAATTCTTCGTATTGCATCAACGCTGATCTCACTCCTTCTATCTCTTTCAGGCATCCTGCAAGAACAGCGGCATCTTCAATCGCCATCGCTGCTCCCTGCGCGAGGTAAGGAAGGGTCGGATGGCATGCATCTCCTAACAAGGTAACCCTGCCGTGGCTCCATTGTTTCATTGGCGGTCTGTCGAAAAGTGCCCACTTGTAACAGGTATCATCGTCAATTTGCTCAACCAGGGTTTTTACTGTCTCATTCCAGCCAGCAAAATCACCTCTGATCTCGCCTGGTTCTCCCCGGACCGTCCAGGATTCCTCCTCCCAACCGGTCTTTTCCACCACACAGACGCAATTGACCAGTTCTGCCCGGCGAACATAATAGTGAATGAAGTGCTTCTGGGGACCCCACCAGGCTGTTGCCACCGGTCGTATCAGCGATTCGGGTAATCTCTCAACCGGTACGAGCGCTCGCCAGGCTACATTGCCGGTAAAAACAGGCTGCTGTTTTCCAAAGAGACCTTCACGCACAACAGAGTGGATACCGTCTGCACCTACCAGAACATCTCCGCTGTATTCCTGCCCCCTGGCTGATACCGTGACGCCTTTCTCTCGCTGACTGAAACCAGCCACTCTGCTATCAGCATGCAGCACGATATTGTCCGCTTCTCCTGCAGCCTGGCATAGTACATTCAACAAATCCGCCCGATGAATATGATAGTAGGGATATCCATACTTCTTCGTTGCGCTCTCACCCAGGTTTGTTTCAGAGATTGTCGCGCCGTTTTTCCAATGGCGAATTTCCACGCCCTCGGGATAGAAGCTGACATCCCTGATTTCGTTTTCCAAACCCAAATAGTGCAGAACACGCATGCAGTTCGCACTTAACTGCAGACCTGCACCAATTTCACCGAACTCAGGATCCTGCTCAAATATCTCCACGTCGAAACCACTTTGAGCCAGACACAGGGCTGCACTCATACCACCAATACCACCTCCTGCTATCAGCACTTTCACTATATTCGATCCTTATAAAGCATTCCCAATTTACTGCTGAATAGCAGGTCTCTACGCTCTTTCTTATCCCATCCCGAGTTAATCGCCTTGATCATCTAATTTTTCTTCTCGCCCTCCAGCGAACTCTCCAATACGCAGTCCGGGCAGGTTTTGATGCAAAGCACAACAATGCTGCCCGAGAGCATTAACATCCCCGCAACTATCCTCAACCACAGCACATCGACCGCGAAAGTGATCGATGTCCCGCCAAGTACAACCATTCCGGCAATTGCCACCTGTTTGGTACGAAGGCTGATGCAGTGATTAGCTTCCCAGTTTCGAATCAGCGGCCCAAATAGTTCACTCGCCAGAAGCCAGGTATGCCATTTTTCAGATGACCGCGCAAAAAACCAGGCAGATAGCAGGAGAAAGGGCGTTGTCGGCATGACTGGCAGCGGAACGCCAATAATCGCAAGCCCCAGGAATACAAATCCCAGTACCTTGTATAACCTGTTTTTAATAAGTTTCTGCATTTAATCCAGATCACGCACCCAGTCACGACTTGTAAGGGGCATTGGCATTCCCGAGCCAGGTTTTTTAATCGACTTCCATATTATCTGATTCAATAAAAGTTCAGGTGCTTTATCCAGTTCTTCAAGATTCATGACAAGAGACAATTCAGCACCAACAGATTCACGGGTGTTTTTTTCATCCAGCGGAATTCGGCCTGGATGTGCATTATACCCATCCAGATTCGAGTTTTTGCTGCGTAGACCCTTAAAATAAATGAGGCAGACAGGATGGTACAAATTCCAACAGTGGATATCAGTGTGCCCACCATTACATGCTCCACGAAAATGAAGATTCCAGTCTTACAATGATAGTCAAATGCTCAGATAAGGTCAGTGTTCTGATACAAAAGTAGAACCTACGAAGCACAAGCCGTGTCGAAAATCTCATGACCGGGTCGAGTTACATTCATTTGAATTGTTAATAGTGGTAGATTTGTAAATCCGGCATTTAGACCCGAAGAATACCGGATTGGCATCAATCGATACCGATCCGGGATGTCGATATCAGCATGAAGAGGAAGATACCAATGAAGAAAGCTAACTATCATGGAATCCAGGACATCAGGGTAGAAGCAGTTGATCTGCCGGAACTCGAGTCTGATCAGGTACGTGTGAAGATTAAGTACTGCGGAATCTGTGGTTCGGATGTTCATGAATATCTCCATGGTCCATTTCCCCGGAGTCCATTCGGCCATGAAGCCTGTGGCGAGATCGTCGAGAAGGGTTCCGATGTGTCCCGGGTGGACGTTGGAGACCGTGTGCTGGCATTCGGCCCGGGGGCTTATGCTGAATATTTCACAACATCAGAAAATACGGTAACACCCCTGAGTCCCTCGATCAGTTGGGAGCGAGCAGTGGTCATGGAACCTCTGGCTGGTGCGGCCTACGCAGTCAAGCGCAGCGGTTTGAAAGCCGATGATACGCTGCTGATAACCGGTGCAGGTCCGGTTGGCCTGATGTTACTTCTTTCTGCAAGAGCCACCGGCGTAAAGACCATCTATATGACAGAACTCTCTCCAACCCGGATTGATAAAGCCATGGCAATGGGAGCAACCGAAGTTTTTAACCCGGTACAAGTACATGTTCCGTCGAAGATTAAAGAGATGACCGATGGCAATGGCGTGGATGTTTCAATCGAGGCTGTGGGCGTGCAGGATAGCCTGAAGGATTGCCTGGCCTCTACCCGCTATCGGGGAACCGTTGTGGTACAGGGCATATTTACTGATCGGGTACCTGTGCATATGCTGGGATTTGTCACCCGGGAAATAACCATGATAGGGACCAATTCCATTGACATGGATCTGGCAATGGAATGGGTTGGGTCAAAAGACATCAAACCCGAGGAAATGATAACGAGCACAATTGCATTGGATGATATCGCAACTAACGGTTTCGATAAGCTGATTGAACCACAGACCGATCAGGTGAAAGTGCTGGTAGAACCCTAGAGTAACTGCTCAAATCCTGTACTTTTTATATTTCGATCAGGCTTGAAATACATCTAACCTCCGGTAATCTGGAGGAATCTCTGTTGGAAATTTAGGCTGGTACTTTGCACTATGTTGAATAACTACCTCCTTGTTGCCTGGCGCCATATACTCAAAAACAAACTCTATTCGGCTATTAACATACTGGGACTGGTTGTAGGTCTCAGCGTTTATCTGTTCGGTTCTCTCCTCGCTGAGTACGAACGGACACATGACGCTTTTTTCAGGAACTCAGAAAGGATATTTACTGTAGGTTCAGTATTTCCAAATACCGAACTCGCCGGTCTTATTTCCATCGACAGCGTCCAAAGTGCGGTGGGTCCAATCATCAAGACAGAGATTCCCGAGATCGAATACATCTCTCGCTCGATCCGTCGCGAATTTCTACTGTCGATTGACGACAATGACTATTATCAGAATATTCGCTTCGTTGATCATGACTTTCCAAGAATCTTTGATTTCAACTATATAGAAGGTGACGAATCTGCCCTGGACAGCCCCTCTGGTCTCCTGATAACACGTAGCGCTGCCACCAAATATTTTGGACAAGGCTCGGCAGTGGGCAAGTCCATCGAACTGGATCATGAAAAACTGCTCAGGGTAACCGCCGTGGTCGAGGACCTGCCTGCTAATTCACACTTCAACTCCTCACTGGTACTACCGGCCGAGTTCGAATTAGTGGCTCATATTTCAGTTCTCAACACGGAGCACGCCAACGAGGAACTGGGCAACTGGGGCAGTCTGAACCTGGGTGATCTTACCTATTTGCTGGTACCCGGGAATGTTGATACTGGCTGGTTACAAACACGTATGGATGGGATCTACGACAGCCACTATCCATTACCCAATAGAGAGCTGGTATCCGGTTTTGAAGTCAATGATCTCACCGACGCAAATACCTTCCTATGGTCGGCGACCGGACTGCCAGTAATCGAATCCATTCAATTACTGGCTCTGCTGGTTCTTATAATCGCGATCGTAAACTATACGAACCTGGCAACTGCACAGTCCCTGAAGCGAACGCGGGAAGTTGGCCTGAGGAAAACCATGGGCGCGAATCAGACCCAACTTCTAATTCAGTTTCAGGTTGAGAGTATTCTGATCGTTATTGTTTCCATGATTATTTCAATCGGTTTCCTCGAGTTACTGATACCGCTGTTTAACGATTCACTCGGCAAGGGGCTTGTCATCAGTTATGCCGACAATCTCCTGTGGCTGATATCTACAACCCTGTTAGTAGGGATGATCGCCGGGGCATATCCTGCTTACCTGATTACACTTGCCAATCCAATCGATGCACTTAGGGATGAGGTTTCCAAAAGTGCCGGTGGTAGCCTGTTCCGCTCTGCCATGCTCGGTATACAGTTCGCCATATCAATCTTCATGCTGGCTATCGTGCTCGTGGTTTATTTACAGAATACCGAGGTGGAAGAGTCAGGGAATATATATCCCCGCTCGAAAATCATCACACTTAATCGCCTCGAATTGCCTGATATCAGATCTAATCTTGAAGTTCTCCGCGATCAGGTCCTGTCGATCCCTGGTGTTACCGGTCTTGGTTATTCAAGCCAGGTTCCATTTCAGCAGAGTAATTCGTTTATCAAGGTCAGCGCCATTGCGGGGGACGAGAACAATGCGATAAAACCAAATACCGTCTGGGTCAGTCCGGGCTTTTTCGAAACCTACGATATCGACATCCTGAAAGGCAGGCCATTAACAGAGGATATCGCAAACGACACGATGCGAGAGGGCGTCTACGACCAAAACGTCGTTGTAAATGAAATGCTCCTGAGCGATTTGGGATATACCCTGGATTCCATGAACCCGATTTTTCATCGTCTAACTGAAGAAGGTACAAATCATACCTATTCAATTGTCGGCATTGTCCCTGATCAGAATTTTCTTGGATTTCACAACCAGATCAGGCCCATGGTTTTCCTCATGGCACCGGAGTACTACAACATTGGATCGATTAAAGTTGAAGGACGGGCTATGCAGGCGACCCTCGCAGATATTGAAGAAACCTGGGACAGGATAATCCCGGACTACCCAATCCAGATAGAATTTCTCAATGAGAAGTTCGATGACATATTCAAGATACTGGATGGAATAACCAGAATGCTGATCGGATTCGCATTCGTTGCAATGATTCTTTCCCTCGTCGGTCTGTTTGGTCTTGCCGCATTTATGGTTGAAAGACGCACCCGCGAAATAGGTATCCGCAAGATAATGGGTGCAAGCATGGGTCAGATTATGCGACTTCTGATCTGGCAGTTTTCAAAACCCGTACTACTCGCATCCGGGATTGCGCTGCCAGTTGCATATCTTGCTGCTGATACCTACCTTGAATTTTTCTCAAACCGTCTGGAACTGCCAGTTATCAGCATCATCGTCGCTGGAATTGTGGGCATTCTCCTCTCCTGGAGCGTTGTATCGATTCACGCAATTCGCGTTGCTTCTGAGAATCCCATTCATGCGCTTCGATATGAATAAGAGGATTTAGGCGAAGGCAGCAACAAATTTAATCCCAGAGTATTGATCTGGATCTATTTTTATTTATCACTGAATCATTATGATTTTAGCTGGGGTTTTATGTACAGAATCCTTTGAACTCGATCCTGGCTGGTGACCTGATCGAAGATACCTGACAGAAACTGGAGAACTAAAATGTCTTTGAGACTCAGAGAAGCCCAGAACGCCCTGGCAAAACTCAGCTCCAATCCGGATGATACAGAGCAGGCGATTAGAGCCATCAATGCAATGTCTGGCGATTCCGCCGAGCGACTGTTCAAGAAATTCAAGCTTTCTGCCAACGGCAATCAGCTCCTCAAAGACAAGCCGGAGTTATACGACATCATGGCTGATCTTGACCGCCTCGGGTCGATGCCGGAAGGGTCTCTCGGCAAGAGTATCTGGGAATTCTATACAACCGAGCAGCTAAGCGCACAGGGTCTGAAAGGGGCCAGTGAAGCAGCCTCAGATGAGCCGCAACCAAATCAAGCGGCCACAGATCAGGCCTTCCTCGGACGTCGAGTTCGAGAACTACACGATGTATTTCATGTAATCACCGGTTATGGCAGAGATATGCGAGGCGAAATGGCAGTACTGGCATTCACTTTCGCACAGACGAAGAATACCGGTATTGGATACATGGTCCTGCGCTCACTAAGGGGTAATGGCTGGCGCTCAGATACCGGCAAGCTGATACGTCAGGGATACCTGCGGGGAAGACGTTCCCAGTGGCTGGTTGATCAGAACTGGGAAGAACTCCTGCCTCAATCACTTGAGAAACTGCGCGAAACCCTCAATGTCGGCCCTGCACCGGAATACGAGCAGATGAGGTCACCGGGAGCACCCGTACTACCGGCACAGAATGGGGAGTCTGCTGCCACGGTTCATTAGTATTGGACTTGTGTACCGGGCTGATCCGAGCGCGATGCGCATAATCATCGCGCTATGATGCCAATTTGATGCCACAATGCTAACACTCCGTCAATCAAGACCTATACGAGTACCTTGCCAGCTATTCTGATGTTGCCTTTTTTCAGACATGTATTATTGGTTCCAGTTATCGCGCTGTCTGGCTGTGCGTCAGATACGATGACTCAAGTTGGACAGTCTGCACCTGAGATTCAACCGGTTTCGATCACAGCGGCCTGCCGCACTTGTCATGGTGAAAAACTGGAAGGAAACACGACGCTAAAAGCACCGAGTCTGACAAATCTAGAATCCATCTATATGGAACGTCAGCTTTTGAACTTCAAAAATGGCATCAGGGGTGCCGACCCGAAGGATATTGAAGGAAACATCATGCGCATCGCGACCCTGAACTACAGTGATCAGGACATCAAGGAACTGGTGAGAACCATATCTGCCCTTCCATCAGTCAAACCGGGTAGTTTGCCTGATGAAGATGCCGGGAGGGGCAAAGCCTATTATGATCATCTCTGCGGAGCCTGTCACGGCCCTTCAGGAAAAGGCATCAAGGCAATCGGCGCACCCGGTCTTTGGGGCCTCGAAGACTGGTATATGGCATCACAACTCGAAAAATTCAGATCAGGCATTCGCGGCAGTTCAAGCGAGGACAGATTTGGCCAGCAGATGGTCTACATTATGAAAAGTCTCAATAGTGAAGCTGAACTCAAGGCAATCATCGCCTACCTTCAGACTGTCAATGTGGAGTCGCGATGAGCCAGGTCAGGCTTTTTCTTATCGGGCTATTTGTCTTTCTCGTCATTCTGCCTTCTGGTGCTGAAGAAAGACCACATGCTGCCTCTTTGATTCGACTGAGTGCGGACTGTCCACCCGGCTTCGAGAAGGTAGAAGGTCAATGTTATCTTCGAAATCTTTATCAGCTATACGATTCTCTGCAAAATGCCGGTGTCGGGGGATTGAAGACAGGCCTGCCGCCGATCAGGGATGGCTTTACACCGGAACAGATTGATCTGGGAAGATATCTCTTTTTCGATCCTATGCTGTCTGGAGACGGTACCCTGTCATGCGGCAGTTGTCATCATCCTCAATTTGGATTCAGCGACGGAGTGGATCGCAGCGTCGGCATTGCCGGTGAGAAAGTAAAGCGTTCGTCCCCCTCATTGTGGAATGTCGGTTTTCTTGATCGTCTGTTCTGGGACGCTCGAGCTGATTCACTTGAAGAACAGGCGCTGGGTCCACTATATGCCCCGGATGAAATGGGTAATACAGAGGTGAATCTGATAAAAAGTCTTAACGCAAATCCAGATTACAAACGCCTGTTCAAAACAGCTTACGGTAAATTGCCGATCACGCCGCAACAGATTTATACTGCAATCGCAGCATTCGAAGCTTCGCTGATATCGCTCAACAGTCGTTATGATCAATATGCCCATGGCTACCATGCAGCATTGACCAACGAAGAAATTGAGGGGATGAATATATTCAGATCTTTCGTAGCACGATGTTCCGAATGTCATACACCACCCTTGTTCACCAACCAGGAGATGGCCATCATCGGCACACCTGAACCTCCGGGCATGCCATTTGATGAGGGCGAAGGTGCCCTGACAAAAGATCCTACCCAACGAGGCGGATTTAAGGTACCCGGTTTGCGTAACATTACAGCTACAGCACCTTATATGCACTCGGGACGTTTTTCAGACCTTCGTGAAACCGTTGGTTTCTATACCAAAGGACGAGGCCATGCCGTACCAGCCGGGGAAAACCTCAGTATTCACTGGCATATCTGGGAGCCGGATCTATCTGACCGTGAACTCGACCTGCTGGTTGCATTTCTTGGTACGCTGACCGACAACTCGCTGGCACCAGAGATACCAAAACATGTACCATCCGGGTTAATACCTGTGGGTAAACTGCCGGGCGGATTCTCTGAAGAATCCAAACCATGAAGGAGCAACAAATACAATGAAATCCAGAGCACTATTTGTACTCATGACTCTCTGTGCCTTAATGAGCACGTCAGTCTGGGCCAAAGAAATTATCGTCAAGCCCGGACAGACTATTCAGTCAGCCGTCACAAAAGCTGTGTCCGGCGATGTCATCCTGGTTGAGCCCGGAGTCTACAAAGAGACGGTTTATATTGATAAGGACAACATCACTCTCAGGGGCGTTATCAGGGAAGGTAGCTGGCCAACCCTTGAAGGCGAGAAGATTCGAAATGACGCCGTTCTCTATTCCGGTAGCGGTATTACGATTGAAAACCTCAAGATAATTAACTTCAAGGGTAACGGCATCATGGGTCAGGCGGGGAACAACTTTGTTATCCGCAACAACTGGATTATCGACGCTGGGGTCTATGGGATCTTTCCCGAATTCGGCAAGAACGGACTCATCGAGCACAATGTTCTCTCCGGTATCGAAGATGCTGCGATCTACGTCGGTATGTGCGACAACGTGGATGTGCTGCATAACGAGGTATTCGACAGTGTTGCGGGTATCGAAATTGAGAATACCCGCCATGCAATTGTCGATGGTAATTACGTGCATGACAATACCGGCGGTATCCTCGCTTTTATTACGCCGGGTCTTCCGATCAAAACGACCTATGATGTCATCATCCGCAACAACTTTGTTGTTAACAACAACCATGTAAATTTCGCCATTCCCGGATCAATCGTATCCTTCGTGGCCCAGGGCACGGGCATAACCATCATGGCGGCGGATGACGTCGTTGTAGAAAACAACATTATCACCGGCAATGACTTTATCGGTATCGGTATCGCAGGTCTCGAATTCATTGCTGATATAAGAAGCGACCCGGAATCAGAGCCTAATCCTGATAGGGTGAAAATACTGAACAATTTAATGTGGGAGAATGGAAAAAATGCACTGCCCGATGTGCTGGCTGCGCGAAAGGCAGTAAATCCAAACGCGGTCTACGTGGATATAGCCGATGTCAGCAAAGGCTCCGGTAGCTGTATTCTGGAGAAGGGCCGTTATAAGAGTGTGGGGCTAGACAGGTACAAAACCTGCGATAAAACCTCCACGGCAGATACCCCAACCTATACGCTGGCAGAGCCTGTTCCGGTGAGGCAGATTGCGGCTGACGAAAAGGGTAAAGCAGCTTATTACGGTATTTGTGCCGGATGTCATTCCTATACAGTGAAAATGATCGGCCCACCAACCGTGACCATACAGGCAATGTACCAGGGCAGACCAGAAGCACTTGCAGCCTATATCGCTAACCCGGTCAAGGTCCGAGAGGACTATCCTGAAATGCCGCCACAGAACTATATTTCTGAGGAAGTCAGGCTGGAAGTCGCAAAATACATGCTTGAAATTAAGAAGTAAGACAACTTTAAGACCAGATTCCAATACCATATTGGAATCACTTTTCATAACATTTCCATATTTCTCGAAATATAGTTGCTTTATCTTCGTGACAAGCCTAAGATTCGACTCATGAAACTCGAATATGCTGCAAAACAACTGGAAGCGCTTGGAAATCCGACCCGTCTATCGGTCTATCGATTTCTGATTCAAATGGGACCGGGTGGCGTGCCGGTCGGCAGTGTGCAGAAAGAATTGAATATTCCTGCCTCTACACTCTCTCATCACGTGGCCAAACTTGTCCAGGCAGGACTCGTGCACCAGAACAGAGAAAGCAGAACGCTGTTCTGCATGGCTGATTATGAAAATATGAACTCCCTGATCCGTTTTTTGGTCGACAATTGTTGTTGTCAGACCTGTGCACCCATGGAAGTAACAACGCCGGAATCAGTCGTCGAACAGAACTGAATTTAGAGAAGAAAATGACTGATACTTATACTCAATTAATTCGATAGATCTAGAATTATGGATACACCTAATGACCCAGGAAACGGAAAATAGAAAATGAATACCTCGTATCGTTTTCTATTTCTGATGGATCCTTATCCGACGCTGAATCTTGAGACCGAGACCTCTCTGGCGATGATGGCTGAACTGCTGACACGTGGTCATCGGGTCTTCTGGCTGGAGGAGCCGGAACTCTATCTCAATGAAGGCACCCCCTGGGGTCGAGTCAGCGAAGTCGAGAATATCCAACCTTTTGAAATGCAGAAGACGACGCCTGAACCGCTTGAGAAATTTGATGCGCTACTGATACGCAAAGATCCGCCTTTCAATCAACAATACCTGCATCTGACCCTCTTGCTGGATCAACTACCCGACAGGCTGATGCAATTTAACAGTGCGTCAGCCCTCCGAAATTTCAACGAGAAGCTCCTTCCGCTGCGTTGGCCCGAACTCAGCCCCCCGACACTTGTCAGCGCCAATACCGAACTTGTTCTGGCGTTTCTGAAAAAACACAAAACGGCTGTTCTGAAACCACTCGACGACTGTTCAGGCAGGGGGATTATTCGGATTGAGCATGAGAAAACCACGGCAACTGATATTGAGCACTACAAACAATCGCTGTGTGGCGCGTCTTCATATTTTATCGCACAGCGATTTCTGCCTGAAATAGCCAGGGGTGATAAACGAATTTATCTGGTAGATGGCGAACCGGTTGGCTGGGTCAACAGGGTTCCCCAGCCAGACAGCTTTCTAGCCAATATACACCAGGGTGCCAGATGCGAACCCACCGGCCTCACTCAATTTGAACAGACGGCTATAAGAAAGATCGCACCTTTTCTGCGCAATGAAGGCATCTTTTTCGCCGGGCTTGATTTCATCGGTTCATATCTCACCGAAATCAATATCACCTCACCTTCAGCCATTCGTCAGATAAACGATGTCATGCAAGAGAGGATCGAAACAAAACTTGTCGATGGCATGCTAGATCGACTTGCCTCCCTGCCCGCTACTCGATCAACCGCCCCGCTTCATCCCGCAGTTCGGGGCCATTGACCTTCGCCCGACCATCACCGAATTTCGCATCTCTGTCTCTCAGTGTTTCCTTGAGGCCTTTTTCGGCGAATGATTTCATATATCCAGCAGCACCCTTTGTGTTGTGCCCGCGTACATCATTCTCAGCCGCCATTCTCTGAAGGGTTCTTGCACCCATCAGTTCCAGTGCTGTGTTGATAATCCTCTTATTCGCGGAGAGCAGGTCCGGGTCAATCATCTGCAACCGATCAGCCAATTGTTCAACTTCCTGTTCCAGGAATTCCATGGGGACAGATTTCAGCACCAGGCCAATCTGCTGTGCTTCCGGTCCGCTGACTGTATCACCGGTTAGCGTCAATCGTTTCGCCCATTGCGGTCCAACATTGTAAAGCCACATATTATTTGGCAGGGCACCCAGATCCCTCGCTGGCGGGAAACCAAATTTCGTATCATCTGAACAGATGATCATATCGCACAGCAGCGCAACATCAGTTCCACCAGCCAGGCAATATCCATGAACCTGCGCTATGACGGGTTTGTGCATGTCAAAAATCGCCATTCGATAACGCTGTGCCCGTTCAAGTTGCCAGGCATCATCATCTATTGATCGGCCTCCCCGGTAGCTTTTATCCTCCGACTGGATTCTCGATACAGATACCTTGCCACCTGAACCGGTCAGGTCGTATCCAGCGGAAAATGCCCTGCCTTCTCCCTTGAGGATCACACAATGCACATCATTGTCGTTGTCGGCTTCCCAGAGGGCTTCATTTAGCTCTGACTGAAGTTCCAAACTCAGTGCGTTCAGCTTTTCCGGCCTGTTGAGTTTGATCCTGGCTCGCCCATTCTCTACTTCATAAACAATATTATTAAACTCTTCCACGCTCACCTCATCTGATTATGTTTTCGGTTCTTGTCTATCAGAATCATACCAGTGAGTATCAGCTCTGGTCGTGTTTTAATGCATTTAATCTTTAGGGCACCTGCATGGGCGAAATTTATGAACGAGAGCGAACTGGAATTCGACCACATTCACATCATCAGTGAAGACCCGAAAACCGCAGCCCAGTGGTATGTAGACAAACTCGGTGCAACCATCAGGGCGGAATATGAAATCCGCGAGGCGCCCCAGATCAATGTTGATCTCGGTGGGATCAATATCCTGATCAGGGGTCAGCGACCCGGCGAAGCACCTGATTCAACCGCTGCAATGAAAGAATATACAGGCTACTCAAGTCACAATGAGTGGGGCACCGACCACTTCGGATTCCGATACAAGGGAGACTTACTTGAATACTGCGAGGAAATCAGAACCAGAGGCGTGACGTTTCTGGTTGAACCCTGGGAGTTCACCCCGGGAAACCCAATCTGCTACGTCGCGGCACCTGATGGTGTCAGTATTGAAATTGTTCAGGGAAATTAGTCCCATTTTTGTGAATCTATAAACCAAGCACGCGTTTCGCCAGGACATCCTTTTGTATTTCTGTGCTGCCGGACGCAATTGTTGTGGATCTCTGATTCAAATAAAGACACATTACCGGCAGGGCATACTCTGGCCCAACAAACGTCGAATCCGTGAATGGATCTGAGGCTTCCAACTGGAAAGGGAATCCATACCAGCCAACGGCTTCAACCATCAATTCACTCACTTCCTGAATCAGCTCCGATGCTCTTGTTTTCAGCAATGAAGTTATCGCTCCCGGGTTTTCGTTCTTACTCATCTCAGAGAGAATCCGCAGTTCCAACATTTCGAGTCCCATTAATTTGATCTCGGTATTTGTGAACCTTGAAAGAAATGAAGAATTCTCAATCAGAGAACCTTTGCCATCGTCCGATTCAATTTCTGCCGCTTCCCTGACTCGTTGCAAAGCTTCTCTTACCCAGGCAGTGTTTATGTTATTCGAACGGGCAAATTGCATTAGTACCTTGGCAACGCGCCAGCCGTCATTTTCTTCACCGACCCTGTTTGCAACGGGCACTCTGACATTATCAAAGAAGACCTGATTAAACTCATGCAAACCATTTAGAGCGAGAATGGGTTCAACCTTGATCCCGGGGGTGTCCACGGCCATAACGAGGAAGGTGATACCCGCCTGTTTCTTCCCCTCATCTGAAGTTCTTACCAGACAAAACATCCTTTGTGCAAAGTGTGCGCCTGTCGTCCAGATTTTGGTGCCATTTAGAATATAGTCATCACCCTGTCTGACAGCATTTAGTTTAAGGGATGCGAGATCGGAACCGGCTGTGGGTTCTGAATAACCCTGACACCAGATTTCATCGCCTGACAGTATTTTCGGGATGTACATTTCTTTCTGTTCGTTCGTACCATGCGCCATCAGAACAGGACCAATATGGCGAATCCCCATGTTAAACAAGAGTGGCGCTCCGGCTTTGAAGCACTCGATGCCAAATATATGTCGCTGCAGATCGTTCCAGCCGGTTCCGCCATATTCTTTCGGCCAACCAGGGGCTATCCAGCCCTTTTTCGCAAGAATTTTATGCCATTTAAGGCATGCCCGGATGTCAGTATAGGTACCGAGTGTGAGTCTTGACGCGCGTCTTAGATCCTCAGGGAGTTCATCATCCAGGAACTGGCGAACCTCTTCAGTAAATTCTTCCGCTTCTTTTGTGAGTCTAAAATCCATAGCTTTCTCTATGATAATTTATCATTGAGGTCCTTGATTTGATCAGGATCATTAATAACCTCATTGCCATTGCATTCAAGAATCGCTGTTATTGCTGACTCAATCCTGCTTGCTCTTTTTGATGGGTTCGAGTTAGGTTAAACACAACAAAGGAGACATTATCTGATGAGCACCAACAGCGAATCTGGCATTAAGGCAGTCAATACCTATATTGAAGGATTCAACCGGCAGGACATTGACCTGATGGCAGAAGGCTTTAATTTCCCGCATGTTCGTCTGGCAAATGGTCGATTCCGAACTTTCGAAACAGCAGAGGAATTCCGCAGACTGTCAAGAGGTATGGAAGAACAACTCGCATCCGAAGGCTGGGACCATACAGTCGTCGATTCCACTGAAATAATTCACGAGGGCGATGACAAGGTCCACATCAGCATGACGGTCTCAAGACTAAACAGTCACGGCGAAGTCTATAACCGCTTTAATACCCTGTGGATTGCGACCAACCTGGATGGCCACTGGGGCATCCAGTTCAGATCCAGCTACCTGGCATAACTTACCTCAATCGCAACTCACAACTCACAACTCGCAACTCACAACTCGCAACACGCAACTGAATTTAATCGTTTCAGGCGCGTTGATAAACTCCAACCAATCGGTTCATGCCAATCAGGTTCGGTTCAATGCGCGCCAAAAGCTCTCCCTGAGAAAGTCCCTCTTCGAGATCAAGTACCTTATCAAGCGCCAGAATCCAGAAGTAATATTGATGTCTGCCATGGCCATTGGGCGGCATGGGTCCGCCATACCCGCTCTTGCCGAAGTCACTTTTCCCTGATGTATGCTCGCTCGTTCCCTCAGCCAATTCGGTCACATCACCAGGGATATTGTATAAAACCCAGTGAACAAACCCGTAGGTACCCTGACCGGTGACCAGGGGTGCGTCCGGATCGTGACAGATGACTGCGAAAGACGCTGTTCCATCCGGCACATTGGTCCATGTAAGCGCTGGCGATACATCCCGGCCTTCTCCGGTATGTTCTGCTGGCATCATTTCGCCCTGCCCAAAGGCACTACTCGTCAATTCCAAATCCGACAATGCAAATCCCATAACGCCTCCTTTTCTTTAACACTTCAAAACTGCAGATCATCATAACAATCACGTTAACGTCCTGCGAGTTCATAACCTGGGTCTATGACTGCTTAAAAAGTATCAGCATATAATCAATCTTTCGATTGACCCGGATCATCAAGGCTCGCTACGATTCATCGCATCCGGATATCAGCTATTCTTCCGGCACATGGGTCTGAACCCGGAATATCGGGTAGCCTTGCAAATTGAGGTATTTTCAGGAGTTCGAAGATGGCATTTGGCATGCGCAAGCATACGCTGACCAGCCTCTCCCGCACCTGCGGCTGAGCGGCAAAACTCAGTTCGGTCGAACTGACGGCATTGCTTGAGAAAATCCCGGCCAACAGTGATCCGAATCTGTTGGTGGGTTTTGACACCAGCGACGATGCTGGCGTATACCGCCTGGACGACGATCAGGCTATCGTTGTGACCGCAGATTTTATCACGCCACCCGTGGATGATCCTTTTGTATTCGGACAGATCGCTGCTGCAAATTCCCTCAGTGATGTTTATGCGATGGGCGGTAAACCCGTTGCTTGTCTGAATCTTGTCTGTTTCCCCTTTGATAAACTCGGCGCAGAGGTGTTACAAGGCATCACCGAAGGTTCGCACGAAAGAATCCGGCAGGCTGGCGCGGTTTTGGCCGGGGGCCACAGCGTAGATGATCCCGAACCGAAATTTGGATTGTCAGTTACCGGTATCGTTCATCCTGACAAGTACTGGGCCAACAGTGGCGCCAAAGCAGGTGACTGTCTTATCCTGACAAAGCCCCTCGGAAGTGGTGTGCTGCTGAACGCCAATCTCAAAGGCAAGGTATCCGATCAGGCCATGAAAGAATGCCTCGATAGTCTGATCAGCCTTAATGCAATCGCATCGAAAGTACTCCGCCAGTTCGATGTTCACGCAGCAACCGATGTAACAGGATTCGGCATTGCTGGCCATGCATCCGAGATCGCAGCAGGATCATCGGTGAGTATCGAAATCGATACCTCCGCGCTGCCGCTTTTCAGTGAGGCACTTGCCATGTACGGACGTGGATTTTCAACCGGCGTGAATGACACCAATCGGGCACGACTGGCAACCGAGACTGAAATTAAATCGACAATTCCCAAAAACCTGATTGAAGTGCTGGTTGATCCCCAGACTAACGGTGGATTGCTGGTCTCATTGCCAGCTTCCGATTCTGATCGGGCTTTGAAAGCATTACATGACGCCGGGGTCGAGGAGGCAGCAATTATCGGACAGGTCAAAACCTATGATGGTTCGACCAGCCTTCACTTCGTATAGCTGATTCAGAGTTGTGTTAGTGAGATGGCTGCATTCACACAAAACCCCGGTATCCCTGAAGTCATTGTCAATTTGACAGGCTGCTTGTTTAAGGGTTACAAGAGGGCACCCGACACGATCCAGATCTGACCCATACCCAGGGGGTGAAGTTAACTGGATTAAGAAAACATGATTGGTAGATTAAGGAGTTGAGATGCGAGTAGGAGACAGGCTGGCAGAGTTGCTGCTGGAGAATGGAGTTGATTCGGTATTCGGTGTTCCAGGTGGGCAGACACTGCCGTTATACGAAGGCATCAGCAAGTTCCAGGGTCGCATCGAGCATGTGCTGATGCGGGATGAACGCAGTGCTGGATATGCCGCTGATGCCTACGCAAGAATGACAGGCAAGACCGGCGTTTGCGACGGCACTGTCGGGCCAGGAGCGACGAATCTGGTTTCTCCCCTGGCGGAAGCCTACTGTTCATCCATTCCCCTTATCACCATCGTTTCTGATATCTCAAGAGCCTGGGAACATCGACGAACACGGGGCAACGCATCACAAGCTATGGATCAGATGGAGATGTTTCGACCCGTCAGCAAATGGCAGGTTAAAGTCACCGACCCAAGATCAATCGACAATATCATCGAAACAGCATTCCGTGTCGCAACGACAGGTAAACCTGGTCCAGTGGTAGTTTGCATACCCGACGACGTTGCGTCCGCTGAAGTCGAATTCCGCGACCCGGTTTCTGGTAACGACGCGGCGATTTATCCACATTCACGTAGCGCACCAGACCCCGACGAGGTAAAAAAGGCTGCCCAACTATTGAGGGACGCCAGCAAACCAGTTCTCGTTATTGGCGGCGGTGCACATATTTCAGACTGCGGAGAGCAGATCAGGAAGCTGGCTGAACTGACACAGGCCGCAGTCGTTACCTCAATCTCAGGCAAAGCCATTATCGAAGAGACCCATCCACAGTCGTTTGGTGTCACAGGTACGTTTGGCAACATAACAGCCAGGGATATCACCCGACAGGCTGACCTTGTGTTTTTTATTGGCTGCAAGGCTGGCCAACTGACAACATTTACCTATCGTTGCCCCGAGAAAGGCACTCAGATTATTCACCTTGACAACGACCCTGAAGAGATAGGTCGAAACTACCCCAACAGCGTACCACTCGTCGGGGATGCAAGATTAGGGGTCACTGCAATGCTCGAGGAACTGGGTGATACGAAACTCAGTAGCTCCTGGGACTTTGGCGCAAACAAGGCGCGACATCAGCAATGGTACGAAGAAATGACCGGCAAAGTACAAGATGCCGACGAACCATTGAGCCCACCTGCAGTGATGAGTATTGTCAATCAGGCGTTGACGGATGATGACATTGTTGTCTGTGACGCGAGCCTTTCATCAGGCTGGGTAGCTGCCTATCTGCAATTCAGTTCTGCAGGTAGACGCTGCATTGCGCCCCGCGGGCTGGCCGGACTCGGCTGGGGTTCACCCGCTGCAATTGGCGCATCACTCGCGAATAACCGAAAGAAACGGATACTACAGTTCGGGGGCGATGGTGGATTCGGCTACTCTCTGCAGGAACTGGAGGTAATGGCCAGATTCAGGTTGCCTGTCGTCACGATTGTTTTTAATAACGATACGCTTGGCTGGATCAAACACGTTCAGAAAGACTATTACCAGGAAAACTACATTTCAACGGACTTCGCCCACGTGGACTTCGCCACGGTAGCAAAGGGCTTTGGCGCCAGGAGTTATACCGCCAGAACACTGGACGAATTCAAGGCATGTATCGAGCAGGAGTCTAATCCCGAAGGACCTGCCGTTATCGATGTTATTTCAAGCCAGTGGGAGACGCCTGTTCTGGGATTGAAGTGAAATCTGAACATTAACCAACGGAAGTCATCATGAAATTGAAAGGCAAAGTGGCACTGGTAACAGGTGCGGCAAGAGGTATAGGTCAGGCACATGCACTGAGGCTTGCCGCATTGGGTGCTGATGTTGCGGTCAACGATATCAACCTCGAATCCTTCAGAGAATTCGATGAAGAAATCGAGGCAGATTCAGTTGTTGAGCTGATCTCAAATCAAGGTGTTAAATCAATCGGCATAGAGGCCAATGTCTGCATTGAAGATGAGGCAAAAGGCATCGTCGACCAGGTGGTTGCTGAGTTCGGTCGAATAGATATTCTCATCAATAATGCCGGTGGTATCGCTGGCAAACCAGCCGAGAGTTTTGCGTCTTCTGTGTCTTTCGAAGACATCAAGAACACTATGGACAGAAACCTGATGGGCACAATATTCTGTTCCCAGGCAGCCTCGGAACATATGAAGAAACAGGAATTTGGGCGTATCGTCAATACATCTTCACAGGCAGGTATGCGTTCACAAGGCGGGGGTGTCTATGCATCCTATGGCGTCGCAAAAGCAGGGGTCATCGCTTATACAAAATATCTCGCCCAGGAACTTGGACGGTATAACATCACAGTCAACTGCCTTTCACCAGCGTACGTTGCAACTGAACGTCTTATGCGCCAGTCTTTCAACCGGGTAGAGAATATAAGGAAAGAGCTGGGCGTACCTCTCGACCGTCTTGCACAACCTGACGATATTGCTAAGGTGATGGAATTTTTTGTTACCGATCTTGGCGACTATGTTACCGGGCAGAACATAGCAGTTTGCGGTGGTGCTATTAATTTCTAGTATCTTTGTCAAAAACAAACCAAATTCAGAGTCTTTTTCAACACACGGCTGACTCTGATAACATCGAACAAAACAGTAAGAGAAGAGGTTACGAAAATGGATGATGATATTGAAGCACTTCGAGAAGAATTTCTGAACAAGGAATTCGATGAAGTTACATTTGATATCGAAGGAACCCGATTTGCCGAATACGCAAAGGCATGCGGGGAACTCGATCCGAGATTTATAGACC
>CAZJRI010000002.1:0-18615 GCA_964548025.1 uncultured Pseudomonadales bacterium | reverse complement strand
TGAGAATTTTCAGGCACCACCAACATTCGTTTCAACGCTGGTTGGTGGACGAATGCTGCCGGGTAATTTCCCAAGGCCCAAAGGTGTCGGCATGGACGCGGGTAAGTCCGTCGACTGGATGGCTCCAATCAGAGCCGGGGTAACCCTCACGGGGAAGTCTCACCTGCATGATATCTATACGAAGACAGGCAGATCTGGCCGAATGATATTTCTGGTCACGAGGATGGAACTCTTCGATGAGGATAATGTTCATGTGGCCAATGCTGATACCCGCACCGTTATAAGGGAGAAGTCCAGTGACTGATACCGTGAATAAAATTTCTGACGTTGAATTTGGCGCTGAACTGCCCAGATTCACTCCTGATACCAGCCTTGAGAACGTCAAGCACTTTGGCGAGTTTGTCGGCTGGGGAGGACCAAGATTTACTGACCACGAGGCAGCAAGAAAAGAGGGATTCCCTGGTGCACTCATCCCAGGAGTCATGAGCCAGGGATTCCTAGGTGCGATGGTTCATCGATGGGCACCAAAAGCCGATATCATCGCCATTGATACCATTTTCCGCGCACCGGTACTGGTTGATCAACCCCATCGAATTACCGGGGTTGTCACGGATATCAACGAAGAAGAAGGCACCGTTGAGATCGATATCACTGTTTCCAATGAAGCAGATGAAACCCGCGTATTTGGTACTGCTACCGCGCGATTGCCAACTGATTAACCGGTAAACGGCAGACAAGAACTACAACAAGGGAAAGCGGATTCAGTCGCTCTATCGGTTCGTCATTTCCGTCAGTTCCCGGTCAATGCCTATTGCAAACTGACCGGCAGGACCGACGATCTTGTGAACCATCAAAGCTTCGAGTTCGTCCTTCTCCCTGGCATTCAGTTCATCATTTAAGGGACTGGATACAAATTCTTTATAGGGTTTGCTGGTATCCATAAAGGGCATGATATACATCGGTACGACCGACTGAAGCATGGCACCCCTTTTATTTTTTGATCGATTGACCCCTGTACGGTGCCAGGTTCTGGCATCATAAATCACGATAGAACCCGCTGGCGCTTCTACGGCTTCCGCTTCCGAACCTGTGTAGGGTAATCCATGTGTTTCCCGGTATCCTTTCTCAGAATAGGCGGCTCCCGTACCCCATTCTTCAGGAGGTGCGCTGCACTCAACATGAGATCCAAGTTTGAAACAGGTTGCCCCGTTCTCTCTGGTGAAATCGGTAATGCAGACATTTCGCTGAATCGCCATGCAGAATGAGCCGGAATCGTGGACCGGAACTCGATCTCCGGCGACTCTGGACGTGATGCCCCAGAGGTAAGGGAAGTCAGCATGCCAGGCAAGCACATCTCGTTTACCATCGTCGGGAGGCAGTACCGCAAGACTGGGTGAATGAGCCATTTTTATCTGATCAACCTGCAGGTATTCACGTATCAACCACCCGGTTATCGGCTCCACCGTCACCTTTGCGACGACACTATCCTCGGTGAGTATCTGTTTACGGGGATCAAAGGGCTGATCTTCAAAAGCACCGGTGCTGGATACTTTCTGTAACCCATTCACGGTTGCCTCATCAAGAAGACAAGGCAGGCAGACCCAGCCATTTTCCTTGAACTGACGAAGGTATTCCGAAGGTAGTTCTGCTGGTCCATGTTGAACTACGAAATCCGCTGCCTCTCCTGTTGGTTGCTCCCCGTAAGTCTTCCCATCACCTTTCAGGGATTGTCCGGCAACCATCAGATGAAGCCCATTTGCCGATGGCTTCGAATTGACGATTAGTCCACTTGCGACCTGACAATAAACACCATCAGGTTGAGCGTCCCAGATTGCCCTGTCGTCAACATAGTCGAAAGTAGTCAGTTCACTTCCCTCGTCAATGCCAAGGTAGCGACCGTCAGGTGCCTGAAGCATCTTGTAGTGCCTGGCAGGTCGTTCAACTCGAACAATTCGCTCCTGAAAGCGTTCGTCTGTGGCCATATTACTGACTCCCTATAGCTGTTTCTGGCAGGTCGTATCCCAAAGCGGAAGGATAATCACCGGGTTTTAGCAGAACGTCACTAAATCACTTTTTGGTATCAGGAGCCAGCTTATTTCCAGTGTGTTTCTTAAATCGGAACTGATCCATCAAGACTAAAGGAGTACCATGAATGATCATCTATTGAATCAGCAAGGATACGAAGTAATGGCAAGACTATCAGGTAAAGTCGCGTGGATCACCGGAGGCGGACGAGGTATAGGCCGTGCAATTGCACTTCGAATGGCTGAAGACGATGCGCAAATCGCTGTCAGTTCAAGAACACCTTCTGAACTGCAAAACGTTATCGAGGAAATTGAATCAATCGGGGCAAAAGCGATAGCCGTAAAAGCAGATGCTATGTCATTGGAAGATACCCTCGCATGCGTACAGCAAATCGAGGCGGGACTTGGATCGGTAGATATCCTCGTCAACAATGCCGGTGGCGTGCTGCCGCCAGCACAGAATGAAGATCTGTCTGCCTCAGAGATTGATGCACTCGCATTCGCAACCAATGTCGATCTCAATCTTTTCTCAGCCTACAGGGCCAGTCAGGCGGTTCTGCCTGCCATGCTTGAGAAGAATTACGGACGAATTATCAATATCGGTTCTGGATATGCGAAGCGCTCTGGTGGAGATCTCTCCTATACAGCAGCAAAACACGGATTGATTGGCCTGACCCGGGCCATGGCGGCACGGGTTGCGCACAATGGCGTAACCGTAAACTGTCTCTGCCCCGGTTGGACCAATACCCAGATGGTCGATCTGGACCGGATGGCGGCAATGATGAAACTGGATGTTGAAACGGTCCGTGCGAGTATAGAATCAGAGAATCTGCAGAAGCGAATACTCGAGCCTGAGGAACTTGGCCCCATGGCGGCATTGTTAGCTGCGCCAGAATCGAAGGGTATTACGGGGCAGGTTATAAGTGTTGATGGGGGATATGGGGTCTGAGGGGAATGGCACTTACTTAAGGAGTTCACCCATGCTAGCGGTAAGCAGGATTAAATATCCGGTTGTGATACCAAACTGGAAAGCATCCGGCGTTTGACTAGCGATCAGTTACCGAATCGATAGCGTAGTTTGACCACAAAGAAGTCGATGATGGGATCAGTGAGCGCATCGTGAAACAGATCACCAAACTCATCTCTCTGCACCACCAGATTACTACCCCGCGTATAGACGACAAACAGATCAGATAAGGGGGCGATCTCCCAACGATAGCGGAATTGAGTGGTGATTCGACTAATCGAGAAGTCTTCGCTGACAGCATCAGGCGCTCTTACTCTCTCTTCAAACGGGCCGTCGCCAATCGGAATTTGGTAGAACTGTTCATCATAGGCCTTAATACCAATCCACTGCATCGTAAAACGAAGTTGCTGTTTTGCAGTAAGGAACATATCCATGGAAATCTGCGGCTCCCAGAATGTCGCCTCATAGCCGGTAAAATTGCGCCCGGCTCTGTGGACCACCCAGCCGTCCCTTTCACGGTAATTAATATCCAGGTCGAATGAGAAGCGATCATTCGGTTTAAAGGTGATGCCTGATTTAACATCATAATTCCAGCCTTCAATTTCCTCCTTCTGCACACTGCCTGTCAGACTCAAGCTAAGCTTCTTGCTTGAATCAGTACCGAAGCCGACTTCAGCAACGACGCGTTCACCCATTTTGTAGGAACCATTTCCCTCACTATTGAGATCGTCCCAACGCTTGGGGAAGAAGGCAAACTGGGTATTGATGGCTGAACGGTTAAAGAATGTGTAGGTAGACCGCCAGAACAGACCACTGCGGGTAACCCTGCCCTCGGTATTATATTCCTGCGACATGATGACCGAATTGGAAAGACTCCGGAGTTTCTTGAGGTCAGACTTCGTTATATTCATCATGTAGCGGAGACTGATGGTATCAACCCGTCGGATGAAACCCAGATCTCTGATATCGAGATTTTCATCGAGATAGTCGAATGACAATTGATGGCGGACGCCGCGCTTGGGTATATAGGACAGGTCCCAAAATCCGCCATATCCCTTTTCGTCACCCACATCACTATGCATAAACTGGGCATCCCAGTTCCACTGACGATTCTGGCTCTGCGCGTGTAAATCGACGCCATGAACATAAGCATCCTGGCTTTCATGCCCGACCATCGTTGACATCCAGCCGATGGACTTTCGACCCTTGTTCACATTTTCATAAAGGAAACGCAGAATGCCGAAATCACGTCCTGTCTGCTCAACCAGCACCCGTTCTCCGGTGATATCGTCAGTTCCTTTAAACCGGGTATCTTCTTCGGCGGCCCCAAGCACGCCATAACGGAATGCCCCTTGTTGACCCGTTACCTTCACAGCACCCATCAGTTCGGTTGGGGAACCGAGTTGAACGTCGGGGATCGTCACCCCATCAACTTCCGGATCAACCGCCGGACCACCTATTCGGCGGGTGTTCACCAGCGTGGTGGGTTCCGGCTGAAAACTTGACTTGGAACGCCTTGCGCCAGATGAGAAATTGCCACTGCCGGGGCTAAAAGGTCTGGACCGTGGCGTTGTGGTGAAAATCTCCCCTCCCTCCAGGAAGAACAATCGTTTTTCCGGAAAAAAGGTCTCGGTTGCTGTCAGGTTGACAACAACATCGTCAGATTCCACCGCGCCAAAATCAGGGTTAAGCGTCGCGGTCAATTGTAAATTTGTATTCGGGCGCCAGAATATGTCTGCACCAACCCGATAATTAGTATCATCCTCAATATTGTCATAGGAACTTGCTGCAAAAGGGAAAACCGCAAACTGTTGCCTCGGCTCTACATCTTTCATCTCAACAGGTTGAAGTGCCGACATCATTTTTGATCCTGTCATCGGCAACGCAGGATAACCCCAGCGTTCATCAATATGGGCAACCTTTCTTGAAAAATAGATACCCATCGCACGATCGCCAACCTTGTCAGGCATCGCCATCATCGACCAGGGCAGGAACATCTCGGTACTGTAACCATTCTCGGTAACGGCAGATTCCCCTCTCCAGGGTCCATCCCATTCTGTGCTGTATTGTTTTTCCGGCAGTACAACCCCATCGACCAGCGAACCACCGAGATTGATTTCAAACCAGAGGCCATACAAACCTTCACCTGACGTGTCCAGCGTGAACGCGACGCCATCTCGATTTATATACTTATCTCTTGAAGAAAGCCTGGGCAACAGTGTATCCACCGGTTGCTCATTCTTGGTGCCAACGTAAAGCCCTTCATCTGTATAGAAAATTTTTACTTCAGTGCGATATCTGGGCTCACCCAACGTATCCGGATCAAGAATATATAACTTGTCGAATACGGGGGTATCGGCCCAGGCAGATTCATCAAGTTTGCCATCCAGCGTTATCTGACCGCTCTTAAGGGGTAGTGAAACGGTTTCGGTGGGAGTTTTAACCCTGATGGTTTCTGACGGCGCTGTTTTTCCGAAACCGGAGGATTTTATTCCGGCAACCTGCGTCGCCCGATCTTTCGAAACGTCGAACAACGGAGTCTCGTCATTTGCAGGTGCCGCCAGCCTTTGTGGTGCGCTGACCGACACTTGTTGACCATCCGGCACGTGTTCAGTTGCCCGTAGCAACCAGGCTCCCGGGGCAGCCCCGGTCTTGAGAGAAGCCAGGGTTTGATCAGCCCATCTGAGATTGGCTGTCGGTTGTGTAAGTACGCGGTACCAGGTTTTTGCCTTGACCTGCACCTCGTTTATCAAAAGCGGGTCGCCAGATACCGGTGTACCGAGTTTGCGCTCATACTGGGCTACAGCGCTTTCTGCATTTTGGCGACTGCTGAAACTAGCAAGCACAATAGAAACAACATTTCGCTCCTGTCCGTGGACGGCTGCAGGCAATCCCAGTTGGAGCAGTAGTACCGGCACTATTACAGAAATTCGGACAAAAACTCGGATAAAAATTCGACTCATCGCAAAAATAAAACCCAATACTGTGACCAATACCATACCAAGGTAGTCACCTTTTTTCATGATTTGCATCAGTAAATCTTGATAAATTCATCAGGCTGATTTGATGCTATATGTTTGCCTGGTGACAGATCATGATGAATTCCTTCAAATCATCATGAGTAATATCTAAATGCCTTCTCTGTGCGCCTTATTTCAAAGAAGATACAATAGCCCGACATTGTCCCTGCTCCAGTGATCAATTACATAACCACCTTAGAGGGGAGAAACAATGAGTCTTGAAAACAAAGTCGTGCTGATAACCGGGGCAGCGAGGGGAATAGGTGAAGGCATAGCCAGATGTTTCGCTGCAAAGGGTGCGAAAGTCGCGATAACAGATCTGGAACAATCTCTGGTTGACAAGACCGCGGCATCCCTTGACACGGAAGCAATCGGTCTGGTCGCAGATGCTTCAGATCAGAACGATATGAAAAGGGCCATCGACGAGGTTGCAGAGGCACTCAATGGCAAACTGGATATCCTCGTTAACAACGCAGGCGTTGGTGGCCCAAAGATCGAATACCAGGAGTTTTCAGATAGCGACGCCTTGATCGCCATGAGTGATGAATCCTGGGATGAGCAGCTTCGCTACAACCTGCGCACCGCGTTTTCTTCATCAAATGCAGCCGCATCAAAGATTAATGACGGCGGGTCAATTATAAATATAGCTTCAATTGCAGCACTGGGGCCAAGTACCCAACTACCTGCCTATGGCGCTGCAAAGGCCGGTGTTGTACACCTGACAAAAACCCTGGCGCTCCAACTCGCTCCCCGGAAGATAAGAGTTAACTGCATCTGCCCAGGATTGCTATGGACGCGAGCGTGGGAACTGCTGACTGCAAGAATGAAAGAAAGCCAGCAGGAACTGGCCAATCTCTCACAGCGGCAGATTTTCGAGGGTGTCGTTGAAAGCATAACGCCACTTGGTGGTGAACAGACACCGGAAGATATCGGCAATCTTGCCGTCTTTTACAGCTCAGATGAAGCGCGCATGATCACGGGGCAGGTGGTTTCAGTCGATGGCGGGATTACGCTGCGCTAACGATTCTCCTATTCCGGCAGCAATATCGGTCTCAAGCGCCAGTTGCAGCCTGATCACTGTTTCTTGAATCTATGCAGTAAGGGTCCGGCGAATTCGAAGAGTATGCCGTCCGGACCTTCAACGAACATTATTGTTGCCAATGTGCCAAGTGGAAAGGGTTCCGTGTGAATCTTACCACCCCGGGCCAGCACAGCAGTTCGTACTGCTTCTACATCAGGCACGATTGCCTGAACGAGGTTCATACCGGTTTTATCAAATGGACCACCTGTCATGGAAGGCAATTCGGCGGGCACTTCCCAGAACTTAATCTGTGACTGACCCATCTCATATCGATGAATTCGATCATTGGTGACAACAGGTTTGTACATAAGCACATTGGTTAGAAAATGATCCATCGGCGCATGATCCGACACCGAAAGTCCAACCTGTACCTGCTGGAACACCTCAGCGGGAGTCGTATCATCCAGGAAGACAATTTCAACCTGATTGCCATCACCGTCATAGATCATGCCGAAGGCATAGCGGAATTTTCCCGCTTCAGTTCTACGAATTGTCATCACAGGTGACTCATAGCGTGATTCTTCCAGCCTTTTCAGAATCCCTTCCTGTTTTTTCAACGGCAGCAGGAGCGCCATCAATCTTATGCCCCTTGCGTCACCCGCCCCTCCCGACATCTTGGGCAGATCCTTACCTGTAACAATGAATTTCAATTCTGTTGAGCCACCCATATAACGGATCATGTACACGCCATCCGGGAACTTGATATCTGCAATTCGCTCGAGGCCAAGAATGTCGCCATAGAATTCATGCACAGCATCTGCATCAGTTACCGAATAGACCAGATTCAGATGATCAACCTGCATGGGTGATGCTGCTTCTTCGGCTGCTGCCGTCACGACTAGAAAACACAGTATCGAGCAGCATATTTGTCGAATTCCGGGGATCATCAGCATGGCTCCATCAACGATTAATGTCCCTATCATGGCGTGCTCCTTGCGGTTAATCCACAAAAACAAACTAACGATGAAAAATAGGCTGACAAGCAGATCCTTTGTACGTAGCCCTAGCAGTGCTACGATACCCGGACCCTTTCAAGCCGGAGATAATAATGACAATACCACTTTGGTCCCTCTTAATTGGCGCGCTGCTCCCCTATGTATGGCACTTTACATCCCTGCCTCTAAAAATGAAGCAGATTGATGATCTGGATATCAATGAACCAAGAGCAAAAAATGAGCAACTGACTGGCAGTGCAGCAAGAGCTTTCGCCGCTCAGACCAATGCCTGGGAAGCGCTTACGCTTTTTGGAATCGCAAATCTGGCCGCCTTTATCGCGGGCCTTGACCCGGAAGGTTATTGGTCAACTGCTGCGATAATCTGGGTTGTCGCCAGGGTTCTGCATGGCGTTATATATATTGCCGGATACGGCATTGTACGCATGCTTTGTTTTATGGTGGGGGCAGGGATGAGTTTCTGGATACTGGCCCTGTCTGTGATGTGATTGTCGCGAGTATCCCGGAGCTTGGCGTCACTAAGTTAGAATCCTATGATTTTCTTCATATGCAGAAAATCCATTCTTTCAGGCGAAATCTTCAGAATATCGTAAAGCACACTTTCCGTATGTTCGCCTAAGAGCGGCGGACGCCTTGTGGGGTGCCTCCCAAGGCCTTTTAGCACCATGGGTGTGCCGGTATACTGTCTAAGTCCAGCCGTTGGGTGAGAAATGGCGGGGAAAATACCAGACTGATTCAATTCTTCATCGGCAGCAAAATCATCACCTGTCATTACCCTTGATACCGACAAACCAGCATCTCGCAACAAGCTCTCCAACTCATCAACCTCAAATGTAGCAGTCCATACGCAAAGATGTTCATCTATTTCTTCTGCGTGCTTGAGTCTCTCATTCTTATGGGAAAATTTGTCATCTGTCACCCAATCCTCACCGACAATTTCAGCGAGTCTTGTCCACTGATTGTCATTTTCAATAGCGATTACTATCCACCGATCTTCTCCAATACACGGATAACATCCATGTGGCGCCAGGTCGACACTGCTGTTGCCTAGGGGAGTGGGATCCTTGCCGGACAAGTACTGCTGCAGAAATCTATCGCCAATAAAGAACGCGGCTGTCTCAAATTGGGCTGCTTCAACGAAACAGCCAGTGTTTTCTTCTTCACGCCTTAGCAAGGCAGCCAACAGGGTCACCAGTGCCTGTTTTCCGGCAACGTGATCAGGATGATTGAGGGTACTGCCCACCGGATGGGGATCATCCGGATGTGCCCATTGAGAGGTGAGTGCCGAAAAAGTCTGTAGATTAGGCCCATAGGTCTGATAGTCGGCATAAGGTCCATGCCCCAAACCCTGGCTGCAGAAGTAAATAACGTCTTCTCTCAACTCTCTGGCAGCGGGGTAGTCAAGCCCCCAACGTTCAGCAATCTTTCCACGCATGTTATCCATTATCATATCGCTGGATTCCGCGAGTCTGTGGATAAGCTCTCTCCCTTCCGGCTGCACCATGTCAACTGCAATACTTTTCGTACCGAGGTTGAGTTGATTGAAGGTCGGACTGTTATTCACATCCATAAACCCAGCTAAGCCGGTCAACCGCAGGAAGTCGGGGTGTACCTGGGATTCGAGTTTGATTACATCCGCACCAAATGCGGCTAACAATTCGGCAGCTTCCGGTACAACCGCGCCAAAGCCCAGTTCCAGAACGCGTAGCCCATTGAGTGGCTGCAAAATCTGGAAATCTTTCTGGGTTTCAAAAACAGGCAGTGGCGTATCGAAGATGGTCAGTGCTTCTTCACTGCAATCATCTAGCGCAGGTGCCGGTTTAATTGGTACCGAGTAGTGGTCTGGCTGGATCCTATGTGGCGGTCGCACCAGTTCCATCTCTCCAAATTCAGGATCAACAACCGGGACGAGCAATTCCCTCTCTTTGACATGAGGATCAGCCCTGAACTGCTCAAGTGAGTAGACGGGGGTGATGGTCAAACCAAGTTGCTGACCCTCTTCAAACATTTCTCGCATGGTGCGATCAGCAGTGTATTGCGAGCAGATGAGAAAAAGCGCATCCATATTTTCTGCACGAAATTCTGGTTCAGCCCAGGGACCGTCTACCAGTTCCTCCGGATTGCCCATCAATTCAACAAATGCCTGCCACTGCCCAGGAGTTGCTGCGAGGGCACGAACATAACCGTCGCTGGCCTTGTAGGTGGGGAATCCCGTTTCACCTAATCTTGCCGTTATCGATCCCTGGCCATTTGCCTGCATCTCGTAGGAATGCAGCGTTCTCGTCCAGGGCGTGATGGCGGAGATAATTGTTTCTTCAAAAGGCAGTTCGTAGTGAATATCGGTTGCGCCCTGGCGACGACCAATTTCTGTTATCACAGACAGTACCGCGGCATAGACGCCGACGCCATCCAGCGCCATCCATGAGGGAGCATTACAAGGTGGTTGCTGCGGCCAGCCACTTGACGCCTGACCACCGCTGGCTGCAAATCCTACGATAGAGGATGTCCCCAGATTTCTCTTGTCAGTGATAGTTACCGTTGACGAGGTTTTGGCTGCTTCGATTGTCTCATGATAGACAGACCGATCTGTATCCAGAACCACATTTGCACGCTCACATAGTCTGGTAAGTTTCGCCAGGTCACCAGAATCAGCAGGATCAATCACTAGACTTTGCTTGTTCATATTACGGGCGAGAAAAGGAATGCTACCCCTTAATGAACTACCTGAATCCGCAACCCGTGGATTACGATGGCGAGTCTCTGCTCCTTCCGGTGGTTCCACAAGAAAAACTTCTGCACCCAGCGAAGCCAGCACAAGACCCGCATATTCGGTATACGGATGCCCAATCTCTATTACCCGGAATCCGGAAAGAAGCGCTTCGGGCACTTTGCCCCCCAATCGTTCAATTTAATCGTGGGTCATTATGCTACAGGTTTTGTAGTGTAAAAAGAGGGCAATCGACATACTCTGGCACAGTGCTTTGTCGTTAAGTTCTTACGAATATCTAGCTAACACCTCAGCAGACACCCGACAAGAAAACTCATTCTTAACAGGTTAACCACAGGCCATCAAGGACCGGCAAGTTCTATCGTCTTGTCGCACTCTTCGAAGATCTGGATCATGGCACCAAATGTGTCTTTTGGATGCAGATAAAAATGTTTGAAGTTCTCACTCTCTTCGCTATAGCCGAGAATTCTGATACCTTTTCCCTCGAAGTATGCTCGTGACTCCACCAGGTCATCGACAGCGCAGGAAATATGATGAAATCCTTCACCGTTTTTTGCCACATACTGACCTACACCGCCTTCACCGGGCACTCTTGGTGAAACCAGTTCGACTTTTTTACCACCGAGTAGAAAGGTGATCCAATCAAATCCGGCCGCTTCGGATTCACCTGCATCCGGCAGGATCTCGCCACCCAGGATCTCACAAAATAGCTCGCGTGCCTTGTCCATATCCAGAACGCCGATGGAAACGTGATCCAGTCGTTTTAGCATAGTTATTCCCTCTCGTACTTATCAGAATTGATGATGATACCCTCAAGCTAAAGTCGGTATAAAGGCTGTACCTGCGGGTAAATTCAGACTACCACCTTTGGAACGGTGATCCCATGCAGGCGGCTCCGGGAACAAGACCATCTGCCCTACTTACCGCTAGCATAGGTGAACTCCTTAAGTAAGTGCCATTCATACCAGACCCTATTTACTCCTCAATGATCAACTCGAGCCTAGCGGTTTGATCGAGAAGCTTATTGAGTCTCGAATTCTTGTTGTACGGCAGCCTTGAGCTCTTCAAGCGTATCGAGCTCACACAAGTCCACTGATTGCTCAGTCAGGAAGTCCCGCAATCTTTCATCAAATAATGTGGTCCGGGTTGCCAATTCATCCAGACTCAGTCCGGCGACATCCAGGAGATCAGGAAACCCGATCTTGCGAAACCTTTCTGCTAACTCACTGTGCAGATTGAAGTCATCATGTGACACTCTCGATGCGTTTAACATCATCGTGATATCTTTTTGGAAAAACATCGCCTCGGCATGAGCTGCAATGGTGTCACCTCTCTGACAGGCAGCCAGTACTTTGCCCACTTTATCTCTCATTTCCGGATAGACTTGCCGGAACCATTCGGCATCAGTGCCTTCTGACTGTATCGAATCCTGGATTTGACGAAGCACGCTGCGTGTATCCCGCACCAGTTTCTTACCTGCGATCAGAATCTGATTCGGATCTGAATTGGTGGTAATGATTGCAACGAGATCACTCAGTCCATCTGGTTTGTGATTGAATTTTTCCGTTTCACCCAGAGCTTTTGAAAAACCACGATCGAAGAACACCTGGTTAGCCAAAGCAAGACTCTCCCACACGGACTGGACAAGATTCCAGCCTGCATAACGGGCATCAGCAGTATTGCCCGCTTCGATCGCACGACTCATATTAGCCTCATGTGCAAGACTATGGCTAAAATTCCTCAGTGCTCGTCCGACCATTTGCGGTTTTGATTCGGGTTGCTGAAGTTCGTCAATCTGCTGCTTCAGGTTATGCAGGTGGTTCTTCTGATCCGAGTTTCTGGCGTAGAGTATTTTCGAATGGTAGATCAGTGCCGGGGCAACGGACCAGCCGCGACTGCGCCCCGTGGCAAATCCATGCATCGTCTGCCAACTGATTCCCCAAAAATCAAACAGAAGCCCTTCGAGCAGGAACGTACGTCCGACTGGTGGATTTTTCCCGTCTGCCGGGACGTAGTAGATATCCAGATCGGAATCATCGCGAGCTTCTCCCCGTGCATGTGATCCCGTATAGGCGATCAGATCAATCTCGCTACCATGTTTTTCAACTGCGTTATCTGTCAGGATGCTGGCTACTTTGAATACGTCAATCATGACTCAATCCTGCAAGTAATTTCATCTCTTGTGACCAGAACTGCGAGCGATAAGTACCAGGCCAGATCGATCCTGCAATGAAGCTGGTCTAATCGCCGGGACGAAACTCGTTAATCCCTTTCACTTTCAAAACAGTTCCCGTTCTGCCGATCTGGTCTTCACTAATCATGTTATCCAGTAATTCTGGATCAACCGGGGTGTTGGCATAAAAACGTTTGGCTGAAGGGTCACCTGCATCACCCAGTCGACCGATGATGATTCCCTTCTCCGGTGTGTTGTCACGGCCGAAGATGACCGTATAGGTTTCAATTGTACCTACTCCTGTCGGATCTTCTTCTACGACCGGGTGAGGAGCGTCATCGATAATCTTCTGGTAATTGGCAGGACTCTCTCGAACCCATGGAACGGTGACAGGGGTTGTCGAATAGATTCCCGCTGCATGTTTGCCAAGGTAGCCGCCGTTGGCCGTGACCAGGCCGAATTTCCCCGCATTGTCTTTAAGTTTTTCGACCATGGTGACAATTGAGTTCATGACATAGTTATTGCCTGCACCGCCGTGAAACGGCAGGCCACCGGTTACCGTCAGCGATCTCGGATCAGATGGACCAATGCCAAGTTCATCTCTCGCGATCTGAACAGCACTCGGAAAACATGAATAGAGGTCGAGATATTCAATATCATCAATCGACATTGATGCCATTTTGAATGCTTCTTCACCCATAAGCCTTATGGCTGGCGAGCTGTAATAGTTCTGTCGATCAGACATGGGCCAGACCTCAGTCGTATCTGCACAACCATGCAAATAGACAAAGTTTTCCTCCTTGACGCCAAGTTCTTTTGCAAAGCCAACTGAGGTTAAGAGTACCGAGGCTGACTGGTTAATCTGATTCATGGCGTTCATATACTTGGTATACGGCCAGCCTACATAACGGTTCTCAGCCGTTGCCGTCGCAATCTCTTCTGCCGATCTTCTTATCGGATACCAGGCATGGGGAGACTCCGCAGCAACTTCCGTAAACCTGGAGAAGAGTTCACCCATAACTTGCTGATGCTGTTCAATCGTATGCCCATAGTGGTTTCGAAGCGCATTCTCAAAAAGCGGGTAAACATAAGACGCCAGCCAGATCCCGTGAGCTGTCTCATGTTCATTTGACATGGGCAAATCGGGAAATAGCAATTGGGGATCTCCAGTTGCCGGTTCCTGCCAGGGTGGTTGCTTGCCGGATGATTTGACTATCTTGCGACCGGTCGCCATGGCTTCTGCACCAGAAAGCAATACAAAGCGTTTCTCCCCGTTGGCGATAGATTCAGAAAATCGATTGACCAGATACTGAGGCGCGTTTCCCCCATCCGGCGTCAACCACTGTTCAGTCTTATGCGCGCCCAGTCTATTCGCTAATGCCTCAGGAGAATTCCGTGTTGGTTCTCTAAAACTTTTAACTATCACAAGAGTATCGAGTTGAGCCAACTGTTCGGGAGTGATGCCTGCATCTGTGGCGGCAATTCGCGTGGCACTTTCCATCAGATCAAGCGGCGACGAGGCGGACTCCAGATCCGGATCTTTTTCGGTAACCTGGCCTACGCCGATTAGTACGGGTGTTTGATCATCTGTCATCTGGTGTGTCCTTAAACATATTCGAAAGCCCCGGCACTCAAACCCGGGTCATTGGTGGTAGCCATTTGAACCAGGATCGTCTTCTGGCAATAGGCACCTAAAAAGTTGAGCGCATTATGCTCCCCTCATAGTCTAAAAAAAACTGTCTGTCGATCACCCGGAACGAAACCAGCATGGTACCCTGCTTTTATCGATTCAACTTCTTCAAAACGGAATATTGAATGAACAATAATGATAAGTGGGAATTCGCCGCCACCGAGTGGTGTCAATTCGCTGGAGAATTAGGTGTCAGGCTGCTCGAAGATGCGGAACTTGACCTCTCAAAGTACGAATGGGGATTCTCGGAAGAATATACTTTCACGCCTGAACGTCTGATGGCAGGCCGGGAGAAAGCAGGCTATTACTTTCTTATCAGCGGAGGAGAAGCACGAGGCGGAGCCGGTTTACCCAAAGAATGCCTTGCCCTGCGTGGATTTCACGTCAGTATTCCCTGGGGTGCAATCGCACATGCATCTTCATTCCTGTACGGCCCTAAAGGCCAGAGGCTACGATCAGCAGACGAGGCGGTTATGTGGCGAGAGATAGCCGCTATCACCCAGCCAGAATCAGAACCTGCTGCCAGAAAGACTCAATCCTCGACAAAACCTTGTCGCGCATGTGGATCAACCGAGCACGAGCGTCAAGAATGTCCGGTCTGGCCACCTGGTATCGGTGAAGCTTTAGGTGCAGATGCCGACAATGGCGGCGGTTTGCATAATCTGACGGCAAAACGACTCGTTCATTCACCGGAGGTTATGGCCCTGCCACAAACGGAGTGGGGGGTGCCTGTTATCTCGGATATGAACGAGACACAGCGGCGGGAGTTTTTGACATTGATTGGGAAATAAGAGCGGCTACTGGCTGCTGGCCTCTGGCTAGAGCGAAGAGCATGGCGGCTAGCCTCTGGCCAGGGCGAAGAGCAGGGAGGCTTCTGGCCGCTGGCAACTTGCTGCTGGCCAGAGCTGGAACGGGTTTAGATTTCAGATCATGGATTGTTATCGATCGAATTCTACTTGTGCTCTTATTGGAATTGTCTCTCCGGTCATACGCTCAGCAGCATCGGATGCGAGGAAGGTTGCGAGGTGCGCGCAATGTTCCGGTTCTGCAGGAATCTGCAGAGGTGGAAGCGGATTTCCATCTTCGTCCGTGTCTTTAGGTAACATGCCGATTTTGACAATTCCCGGTGTAGCTGTCAGACCGGGTGCAATGCAGTTTACCGTAATATTATGGGCGGCCCAGGCAGCAGCAAGCGTGCGGGTCAGACTGATTACACCGGCTTTCGCTGCACCATAGTGAGCCATGTTAGGCGTATGTTTGATGCCTGCAACGGAAGAAATATTAATAATCCGCCCACTACCCTGGCGATCATGACCTCCGCCGCTGCCTTGCAGCCGAAGAAAACGCTATTTAGATTGAGTGCGATGCCAGCACTCCATTCTTCAGCGGTCAGTTTGATTGCCTTTTTCATGTGCATGGCTCCACCGGCATTATTTACCATGATATCCAGGCGACCATAACGAGATACGGTCTGATCCACCAGACTGTTAACCTGAACAGCATCCGTAACATCAGCTTTAATTGCTGTGGCTTCGCCCCCGTCTTTTCTTATTTCACCGGCGAGACGATCCAGGTTTTCGAGATTTCGGCTGGCTACCACAACAGAAATCCCTGCTCTGGCGTATTCCCTGGCAATCGCGCTTCCGATGCCACCTGCACCACCCGTAACAATGGCAACCCTGCCTTTGAGATCAGTATCAATCAGATCCGACATTTATTAACTCCAAATTTGAACCTGTGATGTTAATCTGCCACCCGGATGATCCGGGTACCGACATTACCACCAGCCAACAAATCAACAAAGGCGGCAGGTGAATTTTCCAGACCGTTGACTTCATCGCTCAGCGGTACCAGTTCGCCTGATTTTATCCAGCCTTTTAGCTCTTCCTGCGCCTGGGCATACTGGTCAATAAAGTCAAAAACCAGAAATCCTTCCATGCGTATCCGCTTGTTAACGAGCAAACCCGGTATCCCCCTTGGCCCTCCGGCAGGGTTGCTCGTATCGTATTGTGACACCACCCCGCAGCAGACTATCCTGCTATGTTCGTTCATTCGAAACAGTGCATTGCCAAGTATTTCGCCACCGGTATTGTCGAAATAGATATCAACCCCGCCTGGACACGCTTCTTTGAGTTCAGCCCTGAAATCCTCTGAACGATATGAAACTGAAGCATCGTAGCCAAGCTTATCCTCAAGCAGATGGCACTTTTCTGTTGTGCTGGTAATACCAACGGTACGACAGCCTTTTATCTTTGCGATCTGGCCCACCAGATGTCCCACGGAACCAGCGGCGGCTGAAACAAGCACCGTTTCTCCCTCGCTGGGCTGGCCAACATTCAACAATCCAAAATAAGCGGTCAGACCATTCGTACCCAGGGCGCCCAGGTAATGAGCGATATCAATATCCGCATCCACCTGGGTTAACCTGTCTGCTTTATGCACGGAATAGTCCTGCCAACCACTTGGACAGATCACAAGGTCACCCTCTTTGAGGTTCGATGCATTGGATTTTTCCACTCTGGCAACTCCAGTACCGTTCATCACGATATTTGTTTTTGGTGCACCTGCATAACTTGCACTCCCCTGTAGGCCCGCCCTGGTGCCTGCCCCGATGGTCAAAACCAGCGTACGACAGAGTACGTCACCTTCTCCCGGTTCCGGTACCGGATTTGTTTCCAGTCTGTAATTTGATTCGGTTAGCTGACCTTCGGGAAGGGAGTCGATTAGTACCTGCCGATTTTCACTCATTGTATTCTCCAACACTCACTAGCTGAATAGGTAATAGATCATCAATTGTACTGCAATCAGTGCACTTGCCCACAGTCTAAGGTCCCTCCAGCCAGCCTTGTCAGGCGCATCAGACAGTACTTCTTTTATCGGAATCAACCAAACCAGGATTGCAATCAGCAAAAACAGCCCTATCGTGAATAGGGAAGCCCACCAGAGAGGAAACTGTGCATTCATGGAGTACCCCTCCAGCGATAGACGAGCGATTCGATTTCATCGGCTGCCTTACTTTCGGTGAATCGGCTGACAATCAATAAACATACTATTGCATAGACGAATGAGATTGCTGCCACATACAGCATATTCATATCGTTCAACATCATTGTCGCCGCCAATGCCACCCCGGTAAGGATGGTTATGACTCCCGCTGCCGGTGTTGTTCTCGTGCTAAAAGCACCCATGATGAGGAGCGCCAACATCGGCCCCTGGAACAGCGACAGAAGCGTCTGGATAAAGAAATAGATCCCGCCGAAGTCACCGATAAACGGCGCAAACAGCATCCCCAGGACGAGAAGAATGAAGGTGATCAGGCGGCCAATAACCAGATCGTGTTCAGGTTCTGCCTCTTTCATCAGAACGCCTCTAATGTCACGGGTTATAAGCAGCGAAGTTGAATTGAGGCTGGAATCAAGAGACGACTGCAGTGCCGCAATTATTGCTATAAACATTAACCCGCTCAAACCCGGTGGCAGGACATTCTTTACCACCCAGGGTAATGACATGTCCGGATATTCGATCTCAGCCTGCATCACCAATGCCAACATGCCAGGAAACACGATTAACAGCGGTACAAAGGTTTTGGCGAACGCGGCGAACATCATTGCGGCACTTGCATCCCACTGACTCCGGGCAGCGAGTGTTCTCTGCAATATAGTCTGTCCACCGCACCAATAAGCCGGAGACAGTACCAGGCCTAACCCCAGTACAACACCCGGCCATGGAAAACTTTCATGATCCGCTGGTAGATAGGCTTTAAGATGATCTGGATTCTGAAGTGCAAGCTTGTCAGCGAACTGTTCAAGCCCCCCGCTTTCTCCAATTCCCAGCCACATGATTGCCAAACCGCCTATAAACATAATCGAAACCTGCAACGCATCGGTAAATGCCACAGCCGCAAGCCCGCCGGAAATGCTATAAAGACCGACGACTGTACCGGTTACCAGGATGCCCAGCCATATTGGCCACTCAAGAT
>CAZJRI010000001.1:55022-110215 GCA_964548025.1 uncultured Pseudomonadales bacterium | reverse complement strand
TTCTCCCAACACCTCGAATCCGAATGTCGTAGTCGTCCCTGGTTGTGGCAGGAATATAGTTGACCATATCATCTGCGCCCTGCATGCCGAACTCTTCGATCGCGTCGGCCGAGAAGGCTGTAATCGATATGGAAGTATCTGAAACAGTCGCCTCGATTTTTTCAGCAGTGACAACAACCTCTTCAATCTGTCGATCGGCGGCTAGCACGGACGATGAAATCAGACTGCTTATCCCCACTACCAGCAGACTGGATTTAGTTTTTACAATTGTCATAGACAATTACCTCTGGTTTCATCTTTGTTTAAATTTTCTTTCAATTTTTACCTTGATTCCCCACCGGCATCAGCACGGAAAATCTCAGCCGAAACGTATTCAACTCGCACCGGCATGTAAACCGGTACAGATCAATAAAACGGCAAAAAACGGGAACAATATGTAGATTAATTTCACGTTATTCATCACGTTTATGGAGATCACCAATACGCGGAAAGCTTCTGTGCTCCCTTCTCTAGCGCTCAACGAAGATTAGGCGAAGCAATAGACAGATGAAATATACTCAACTCAACATCTTATTAACTTACCAGGGTTCATGAGGTATTAGCTTTGGTGTCGATTTAATGTACAGAGTCAGTGATGACAGTCTGGCGTATCCTGCCTTCATTCTTCGCGTTTCTGGTTAAATGATGACTAGCGTCTAATCTATAGTCGTGATTCACTTTTTCTTCATACTATCTTCATTTTTTTGCTATTTTCGAGTATAGTGCGTGCCGTTCGATATTTGAGGTTGGTAAGAACACCTAAGGATTGACACTAAGAATGTTTCAGCAAAGGACGATAAATAATCCTGTCTCCACTGTAGGTATCGGGGTACATACGGCAAATAAAGTGCGTATTTCTCTGCTGCAGGCGAGAGAAGATACCGGGATCGTATTTATCCGCACTGACCTCCCCAACCGACCTCAAATAAAGGCTGATGCTACTCACGTATCCAATACGATGTTGGCGACCAGTCTGACTCAGAATAATGTGACCGTTTCCTGTGTTGAACACCTCATGTCAGCGTTATGGGCGCTCGGTATCGATAATCTCTACATAGAAATATCGGGAGAGGAAGTACCCATCATGGATGGCAGTGCAGCTCCTTTTATTTATCTCATTAAAGAATCGGGTATCGTTGAACAGCAAGCCGGAAAGCAATTCATCAGGATTAAACAGAATATCGAAATACAATCAGAGGATTCGATGGCCTGTCTTCGACCTCATGAAGGGTTTAAGGCTTCGTATACTTTCGTATATGACCACCACGTTTTTAACCGTTATCCGAAACATGCGGATCTCGATTTTTCAGAGACGTCGTTTATCGACAATGTCAGTCGGGCAAGATCATTCGGCTTGATAAGGGATCTTGATCAGGCCCAGGCAGTCAACAAGTGTCTTGGCTCCAGCCTTGAAAATGCTGTTGGAATAGATGATTACAACATCCTCAATGAAGACGGGTTGCGATACGAAGACGAATTCGTGAAACACAAATTACTGGATGCAATCGGCGATCTCTACCTGCTGGGTTATCCCATTCTTGGTGAATTCGTGGGTTATAAATCTGGCCATAGCCTCAACAACGAATTGGCTAAAGCGCTTATCTCACAGCCCCAGAGTTGGGAACTTGTAAGCTTTGAAGATAAACCGGAAACAATGGCGAGACCTTTTCTACAACCAGTCGCTGCCTGACTGCAAACAGCCACGCTTCACTCACGTACAAGTCCCACATTCAGGTTGCCAGTTTAGCCGCCTCTTCCCTTGCGGCTCGCACCTTATCGTTGGTTTGGTTGAATAACAAATCACGCCTGGCTTTTTCTTCTTCTTCAGTCAACTCTTTTTTACCCAGGTCAGCACCAGCCTTACGACCTGCGTAGACCTGTGGTCGTTCGCCAATTTCGTCGACCCAGCGTTTCAGATTCGGATAGGTTTCCCACGTTGATTCATCGATCAACCGGCCGATCAGAAATGCCCATGGCCAGGTGATTATGTCAGCAATACTGTAAGTATCCCCTGCGAGATACCTGTTTACGGATAGCTGGGCATCTATTACACCTGACAGTCGATCAACTTCACCAACAAATCGCCTGGTGCCATATTCGAGCTGAGCCGGGTCGTCGGCGATGTTTTTTCCGTAATTCTTGAAGTGATTGGCATTACCCATCATCGGACCAAGATTCGCCATTTGCCAGTGAACCCACTGCAACACTTTGTATTTACCCGGCAGATCAGACGGCATAAATTTACCCGTCTTCTCTGCGAGATATTCCAGGATGGCACCGGACTCAAAGATTGCCATTGATTCACTATCATCAGGCGGTTCATGATCGACAATTGCAGGCATCCTGTTGTTCGGACTGATTCTAAGAAAATCCGCTTTGAACTGGTCTCCGCCCCCTATATCAACCGGAATAATGCGATAGGGTAAACCGCATTCCTCCAGCATAATGGTCACTTTCCAGCCATTAGGTGTGGGCCAATAATACACATCAATCATGCTCTGAATTCCTCTAACCACCAACAACTCAGAAGCCTAAACTTTTTTGATAAATGATGCAGTACTTTGATCATGCAATTAAAGAATATGAATTATCTGTCAAAGTCTGTATCCATCGTTGAAAGCTTCTGTTCAAATTCTTCCCACCGCTGCATATTCTTCTCGATACCAGATTCCAGTTCTTTTACCTGATCGAAAGTCACCTTCTTTTCTTCTTCTGTCTGCTGGTAAAATTTCTCCGAGGACATATCGTGATGTAATTGAGACAGTTTTTTCTCATCCGCTTCTATCTGCTCAGGCAATCTGGCCAGCTCTTTTTCGAGTCTCTGGCGCTCGGATTTGAGTTTCTTTCTCTCAACGAGCGTCAGGTTCTGTTTGGAAACTTTAGTGGCCTCTATATCGCTATCAATCCCAACCGTCGGCGCGAGCTGAAATCCTCCACCTGACGAAATCCAGTCGCTATAACCTCCCACGATTTCATGAATCACGCCATTACCCTCAAAAACAAGCAGGCTGGATACAACGTTATCCATAAAGGATCGATCATGGGAGACGATCAGAACTGTCCCCTTGAAATCCAGTAGCAGTTCTTCAAGAAGTTCGAGACTCTCCACATCAAGGTCGTTCGTTGGTTCGTCCAGGACAAGTAAGTTCGCGGGTAAAGAGAACAGACGTGCCAGAAGCAATCTGTTCTGCTCTCCGCCCGACAATGTTCGAATGGGTGCTCTTGCCTGGTCTGCTGAAAACATAAAATTGCCAAGGTAGCTTACAACGTGGATATCCTTGTTGCCGAGTCTGATGAATTCCCTGCCTTCCGAGATATAATCTGCAACACTTTGTTCAGGATCAAGCTGTTCTCTTGTCTGATCAAAATATGCTGTCGACAGTTTGGTACCTGTCCTGACCTGCCCCTTGTCGACTGCCAATCCATCCAGCAGTATTCTCAGCAATGTCGTCTTCCCTGCACCATTTGGTCCCACCAGACCAACCCGATCACCGCGTTGCAGGATGAAGCTGAAATCATCTATGAGGGGAGCATCACCAAATGACTTTGAAACATTATGTAGCTCTTTCACGATCTTCCCGGAAGAAATCCCGGCGTCGATCTCCATCCTGAGGGTCCTCGAACGTTTTCGCTGCGCCCTTTCATTTCGAAGCAGTGCAAGTGCCCGCACTCTGCCTTCATTTCTCGTTCTTCTGGCTTTGATTCCCTGACGAATCCATGCCTCTTCCTTCATCAGCTTACTGTCAAATTTCCTGTTCTGACGTTCTTCGACTTCACGATGTTGCTCCCTGCGCACGAGGAAAGTCTGGTAGTCACACTCCCAGCGGGTTACTGTGCCTCTGTCAATATCTATGATTGAAGTTGCTACGGATTGCATTAACTGTCGATCATGGCTCACGAAAACAATTGTGCCCTCGTATGAGAGCAACTGTTCTTCCAGCCATTGAATCGTGGGAATATCCAGGTGATTGGTTGGTTCGTCCAACAGCCAAACTTCAGGATTAGAAACCAGGGATTTGGCTATGGCCACCCGTTTAAGCCACCCCCCCGACAATTCACTCAACTGCTTATCCGGATCAAGCCCCATGCGATCCAGCACTGACTCAATCCTGTGATTGATCGACCATCCCTGCCCTGCTTCGATCCTTTCCTGCAGATCCGACAGCAACCGGACATCACCGTCGTCGTTCAGATTTGTAGCGAGATTATGATACTGAACAAGCAGTTCTCCCAGGGCCTCGTAACCGCTTGCCACTGCCTTGAAAACACTGACTTCATCACCGGTTGGCAGTTCCTGTTCCAGGGATGAAAACGCCAGGTTTTCAGCACGCCAGATCTGCCCCTCGTCGGCATTTAACTCACCTTCGATGAGACGCAGCAGTGTACTTTTACCACTGCCGTTACGACCGGTCAGGCACAACCGGTCTCCTTTGTGAAGCTGAAGATCTACGTTATGAAGTACTACGTCATCGCCGAATGAAACCGTGACATTTCTGAGAGATACAATGGCCATCTTTAACTCGACATTCTCACGCCCGAACAGGAATCAACTTTTAACCAAAAATGCCAGTCACCTGGCGGTAAAGTCGCTGCAAAAGTATGACCCAACAAAAGTTATTGCACCGCCTAAAGTCCTGCAAATTCGCTTTTCCTCAGCAGGTTGTCAATTCGAGGCCAGCCACCTAGTGTTGATGGTTCTTCTCGAGCATCTCATTTTGTTGCGGCGTGGCTTCCGTCTGGTATTTCTGCTTCCACTCGGCGTACGGCATTCCGTAAATAATCTGCTTGGCCTCTTCTTTATCGAGCTTAATTCCTTTATCCTCAGCCGCCTCTCTGTACCAGTTACTGAGACAATTTCTGCAAAAACCCGCAAGATTCATGAGGTCGATATTTTGTACCTGTTTGTTCTCATCCAAGTGCTGTACCAGATGTCTGAATACAGCGGCTTCAAGTTCAATCCTGGTCTGATCGTTCACTTTAAATTTTCCTCCTGAGTTCGATGAATCACACCTTAACCTACTGGCCAGACTGCTTTCCAGAGGAACTCTACACGGTTTCACTAAATGACTGAATTTGTAATCGGACAAAAATGGATCAGCACTGCCGAACCTGAATTGGCGATGGGTCAAATCACTAAACTTGAACATCGCACTGTCTCGGTATTCTTCGATCTGGTATCGGAAGAACGCACCTATGCCCGCGAACTGGCACCACTGACCAGGGTCAAGTTCAGAAAGGGTGATGAGATTAAAACCAGGGATGGCATCGTGATTACAGTCAGCAGTGTCAGCGAAAAAGATGGCATTAATGTCTACCATGGCAGCTATCTCGGTACGAATACCGTTGTCATGGAAACAGAACTTGATGCAAACGTTCGTTTCAGCAAACCTCAGGACAGACTTTTTACCCATCAACTGGATGAAAACGCCTGGTTCAACCTGAGATACGAGACATGGCGACATATCTCAAGACTCGCGTCGGCTAAAAGCAGAGGTCTCTATGGCCCACGAGTCTCTCTGATACCCCACCAGCTCTATATTGCCAATGAGGTAGCAAGTCGTTTTGCACCCAGGGTCCTGTTGGCTGACGAAGTAGGACTTGGAAAAACGATTGAAGCAGGCTTGATTGTTCACCAGCAACTTCAGTCAGGTCGTGCCAGCCGGGTGCTGATCATCGTTCCTCCGGCACTCACATTCCAATGGTTTGTCGAAATGATACGCCGATTCAATCTGCAATTTACCGTGCTGAACGAAGATCGCTGCCTACAGATTATCTCGGACAATACCGAGGAGAAGATTCTTGCAGGTGATGACCCCGAGCGCTTTAATCCATTTGACGCACAGCAATTGATGCTGTGCTCACTGGATTTGTTTATCGACAATCCTGACCGAATTGAACAGGTACTCGACACTGAGTGGGACCTGGTTGTGGTCGACGAAGCTCATCACCTCAGGTGGACCCCGTCGGAACCCAGTCTGGAATATCGCGTGGTGGAACTCATTTCCCGTGAAACTAAAGGACTGTTGCTGCTTACTGCAACACCCGAACAGTTGGGCCGCAAGGGGCACTTTGCAAGGCTCAAGCTTCTCGACTCGAATCGGTTCCATGACTATGATCGATTCGTTGCAGAGGAAGACCAATTCGAAGAAATCGCTGATGCGACTTCGAAACTGCTCGAAGGTACCGACAGTGAGAAAAAGAAAGCAAGAGACACCATCAAGGACAAGCTGCATCTGGATGCCAGCGATCAGGATCTAATAAAAGCGCTGCTTGATCGTCATGGAACCGGGCGGGTCCTCTTTAGAAATGTACGATCGGCAATTGAGGGCTTTCCGCGTCGAATATGCATACCAGCCATAATTGACCAGCCGGAACAATACGAGGGCCTGGACAGTTACTTTCCCGAAACCGAAGTCGCTGATTGGCAGAACTTTGATCCGAGAGTTAACTGGCTTATCGAACTACTCCAATCAAATCCACAAGAAAAATTCTTATTGATATGTGCCCACCAGTCCGTCGCGGTTGAGCTTGAGCAGAAACTGAGCGAACTGATTACCAATCGAATAGCGCTTTTTCATGAAGGTATGGATCTGGTATCCAGGGATAGGGCAGCAAACTATTTTGCCGAGTCATCGAAGGGCGCCCAGATGCTGATCTGCTCGGAAATAGGTAGCGAAGGGCGTAATTTCCAGTTTGCGAGCAATCTGGTTTTATTTGATCTTCCACTCGGTCCTGACCTGCTGGAGCAGAGAATTGGTCGCCTCGACAGGATAGGTCAGGCACAGAATGTGAAAATTCATATCCCGTTGCTCGAAGACTCGCCGACTGAAAAGTTGTTCCGGTTCTATGAAGAAGGACTATCGGTTTTCACCGCGCCAAATCCTGCCGCACAGGGCATCTTTGATGAACTGGCTCCTGACTTACTCACCAGTGATATCGATGAACTTATTGAGAATACAGCAAAGACTAATCAGCAACGACAGGTCAGGCTCAACAAGGGTCGTGATCGGCTGCTGGAGCTAAACTCGCATCAAACTGATGTATCCAGCCTGATTGTCAGTGATATTTCTCTGGAGGAAGGCGGAGCAGATCTTGAGAACTACATGGAACAGTCATTTGATATTTTTGGTCTTGAATCTGAATACACGAGTGATCGGGTCGTCACGATCAGGCCCTCTGAGAGTATGATCAGAAATGACTCCGTCAGCATAGAAACACTGGATCACTTTCACTACCCCGAGCTACCGGAGGACGGAATTCGTGTGACCTATGATCGTGACACGGCGTTGGCTCTCGAAGACGTTTCTTTTTTTAGCTGGGAGAATCCGATGGTCCAACAGGCTCTCGATATAGCGATAGCAGATGTAACGGGGAACAGCACGATGATTGCGATCAGGCATCCTGAACTGGACCCGGGGACCCTGTTGCTGGAGGTTCTGCATGTCATTGACTGTGTGGCACCAACTGAGTTGATGGCAGACAAATACCTGCCACCGTCTGTCATCCGTTCGTTGATATCGCCAGGGTTGGATGACCTTTCAGATACACTGGGCTATCGCTCTTATGAAGGGGAAACGCTCGAAGTACCGAACAAGACCTTGTCAAAAATTCTAGACAGCCAGATTGAAGGCATCAAAATGATGATATCTCGATCACGAGAGGTTGCACTTGACGCACTTACGGGAGAGAAAATCCTGGCGCTCAACGAGCTCGAACACACCATGAGCCACGAGATTTCAAGACTGGAGGCACTTCAGAAAATTAACGAGAGTGTCAGGGATGATGAAATTAACTATCTTCGCACAGCTCTCAAATCACTGACGGATGCTATCAGTCATGCAGATGTCAGACTGGATGCAATACGCATAATCGTCGCCGCCTGAATTGTATTTCAGATGCTGCTCAATAGATCAATACCGATCATTGTTGATGCAACTGCGACGATCACCATTGCCAGAAGCAGTCGCGTCATATCACAATACCTGCACTTTCTCTGATCGGGTTCTGCGTTATTCATTCTCTAGATCCCTTTTTATCAGGTCGGATTCTTAAGCTTTCATGAAGGATTCAACAAAGAACACTCTCTAAACAGTATAGACGTTAAAGCTCGTCCGCCCTTGCGGATCGAACTTCAAGCACGTGGATGTCAAATACGAAGGTAATGCCAGCCAGCGGGTGATTCCCGTCAACGGTGATACCTTCCTCTTCGATGGTGAGAACCTTCACAACCTGGGATTCACTACCGGAGCCAATCTGAAAAATCATACCCGGTACAATTTCTTCTGCATCCGTCTGAATCATATCCCTGGAGATTGTTCTGATTAACTGTCTCTGCGGCCAACCGTACGCTTCTTCCGGAGAGACAGTCACTGAATATTTTTCACCTTCCTCTCTCCCCAATAGGGCATTTTCAAGTCCTGTTATCATCGACCCGTCGCCTTCAATAAACGAAAGTGATTCACCTCCAGCAGAAGAATCGACGATCTCACCGGTTTCATTTCGAATCGCGTAATCGAATTTATAGAACATTGGCATAATGAGTCTCTAAGTGTTTCTAGCTTTGTTAATTGGGCTGTTCTAGTTAGATTGCTCTAGTTGAATTGCTCTAGTTGAATTGTAAGTCATATCTACTGAAATCTGTTGAGTAAATTTCTCCAGGAATGCTGAACATATTGCCATGAAACCTGATCAGGCAAGTTGCAATTGGGGAGACCCCCATCACAATATTGTTGGTGATAAGTCACCAACATCTTGACTGCCTCTTCTGCAGCGCCATACCTGAAGTCAGGTTGGACAAATTCCTTATACGCGAGATCATCCGGCACGACGGGTATGCAACCCCTTTGAACCGCTTCAAGTACCGCCAAACCCTGGAATTCATGCCTGGCTGTAGATAGCACTACATGGCACGATTCAAGCAAAGAATAGTATTCCTGTCTATCTTCGATGAACCCGACCTGCGCTAATTTATCAACACCTCTTAGTAGATTACCAATTCTCGTTATCTCAGCCGGAATTTTTCTGAATGACTGGCCGATCAGATTGAATTCGAATTCAATCGACTCCTCGAGAAGTAATATCAAAAGGCTTTCAAGCTCCACCAGACCCTTATCCTGCTCCCAGCGGTGGTTCCATACAATATTGAATCTGGCCGACTTCTCTCCAACCGACCTCGCTCCAATCGATATCGCCCCAACCGATATCGCCAAATCTTTTAGTGCAACGGGAATGACGACACTCTTCGATTTTAGTTGATCGATGATTCCTCTCGGCACGCCATCAGGTAATTTCAACAGCAGAACTTCGCAGCCATCAAGAAACGACTGCTGATTGAACTGAGAATTGAAAACCAGATAATCAGCTGATATTGCCGAGTAGATACTGGTAAGTTGTCTTTCAACAAGGTGTTCTGCCGGACTGTCATCCGGATAGGCAAATTGATTTTCATGGAAGTATAAGACTGATGGCACGCCCGCAAGAGAGTTAGTCATACCCTTTAGTGCAGACAGATCAGTCATTGATGTGGCTATTAACAGATCATATCGCTCGCTTAATCTGACATCGTGCGACAATGTTAAACTGTTACCACGAAATCTCCAGCTAAAATGCCTGGGAGGTAAGGTTATGACGGTAAACTCATGCTCGTCCAACTGAGCAGTCAATCCCTGTCGCCAATATTGATGGCTCAGTGCATCATATGGAGATAACAACAGTATCTTCATTAATCCTCGAAACAAACCTGTAGCCGCATCCGGCTGATAGTGAATAATTTCACACCAGTTGCCTGTAATAGTACCCGTATTCTATAGCCTTCTGTAGAATAGCGGCTCCCCCAACAATAATAAGATCTAAATGAGGTAAGTTATGGCAGGAATCGTGATCATCGGAGCAGGTCAGGGAGCCGGACAGGCTGCAGCAAGCTTTCGTCAGTCTGGCTACGATGGTGAACTGCTCATCCTTGGCGAGGAGTCGTACCCCCCTTATCAACGTCCGCCGCTCTCAAAGCAGTATCTCTCAGGCGAATTGCCCCTGGAGCGTGTCTACGTTCGAGCAGAAAAATTCTATAAAGAGAATGATATCGAAGTTCGAATGAATACCAGAGTTGACTCGATAGATCCAAATGCCAAGTCTGTAACGAGCGCCAGTGGAGATACATTTCATTATGACAAACTGCTTATCGCCACAGGAAGCAGACCAAGAATTCTGCAGGTACCCGGCAGTGATCTGGCTGGTATTCACTATTTACGCACGATTGATGATGTAAACGAAATTCAGGCAGCCATGAAGGAAGCAAAAAACATCGTTATTGTAGGCGGTGGATACATAGGTCTCGAAGTAGCATCAGTCGCGGTGACGAGTGGGCATAACGTAACCGTTCTTGAGATGGAAGACAGAATCCTTCAGCGGGTAACTACGCCTGAGATGAGTCGTTATTACCACGATCTACATACTAATAGAGGTCTGGATATAATCACCAATACCACGGTTAGTGGCTTCGAGGGTACGGGGAAAGTTGAGCGCGTACTATGCGGTGATTCAAAGATTGAAGCTGATCTTGTGATAGTAGGTATCGGAATTGTTCCTAATGTTGAACTCGCACTTGATGCAGGTATTGACTGTGACAACGGCATCCTCGTTGATGGTCAATGTCGAACATCTGCGCCCGATATCTTCGCTATTGGTGATTGCACGAATCACCCAAATCCTCTCCTTGCGCGAAGACTGCGTCTTGAGTCAGTCCCGAATGCCATGGAGCAGGCAAGAGTCGCGGTGGCCAACATGCTCGGAAACGAGAAGACTTATTCAGCAGTCCCGTGGTTTTGGTCAGACCAGTACGAATTGAAACTACAGATGGTTGGTTTTTCGTCTGACGGCGATACCCAGGTAGTGAGGGGCGATATGGCAGCAAATCAATTCGCTGTCTTTTATCTGAAGGACGGTGCTGTTGTTGCTGTCGACGCCGTTAACAGTCCGAGAGAATTTATGGTATGCAAACAGCTCTACGGCAAGAAAGTCGACGCCGCCAGGCTTGCTGATCCTGATACTGACTTAAAATCGCTGCTTAAATAGAGACTTAAACAAGATTGAGTACAACGGATGTTCAGCCAGGGTCATGTCATATAGCCTAGAAATTGAAAGCGTTACGAAGACATTTGGCGGAAACGTTGCTGTCGATGATGTATCCGCTCAAATTCCCACTGGCAGTATCTACGGATTCCTCGGTCCAAACGGCGCGGGTAAAACTACCACCATTCGCATGATTATGAGCATCCTCTATCCCGATGCGGGAAACATCAGGCTATTCGGGCAATATTCACCCGAACAGTGCAAAGACCTGCTGGGTTATCTGCCAGAAGAGAAAGGTTTGTACAAAAAGATGCGGACCGCTGAGCTGATCGCCTATTTCGGCAGGCTCAAAGGCATGGATAGAGTGACTGCAATTCAGAAGGCAAACGAACTACTGGAACAGTTTGGACTCGGGCAATGGTCTGACAAAAGATGCGACGCACTTTCAAAAGGGATGGGACAAAAGGTGCAAATCATTGCGACTTTATTGCACTCACCTGAACTGGTTATTTTGGATGAACCGTTTTCCGGTCTTGATCCAATTAATGTCGAGGTGGTCCGGGAAGTCATCCTCAATCTGAAAAAAGAAGGGAAGACCGTTATTTTTTCAACTCATGTCATGGAGCAGGCTGAGCAGATCTGCGACTATATTTTGCTCATTAACAAAGGTTGCAAGATTCTTGACGGTGCACTTGAAGACGTTAAGAAATGTGGTCACCAGACAATTTCACTGGAATATGTCGGCACCGGTGAATGCCTGCACAGTCTGCCTGGCGTAACCCGGGTAAACGACATGGGAAAATCTGCAGAATTATCCATTGCACCCGATGCAGACTCCAAAGAAATCCTAAGCATACTCACCCAACAACTGGATCTGCGGAGCTTTTCAATTAACGAGCCATCGCTTCATGAAATTTTCGTCCGCTCTGTCGGTCAGCCACCGAGAGAGTCATGAATAGAGCGCTGCTGGTCGCGCAGCGGGAATTCCTGGAAAACATACGTACCAAGGGATTTTGGATCGGTATATTGATGATGCCGATAATGCTCTGTCTGATAGGCATCATTCCCCTGATTGTTGAATCAACCCGGGAGGTCAAGAAATTCGTCGTCATCGACAACTCAGGTTGGTTGCTTGAAAGGCTGATCAAGGAAATAGAAGCAACAGATTTTGCCTATTATCTGGCTGAACCCATTTCGAAGAAAACGCGAACACCACTGGATACCCTCAAGACGCTGGTAACTGATCTGTCAGACGTGCAAATTCAGAGCATCAGTCGCCATCTAACCAATCTTGAGTCTGACAACGAAATCAGTGAACTGCAGCTTCCAGATTCCCTCATCAATCATATCAACGAAAACAGAGTTGATATTGAGAGATGGTGGCGATCACTATCCGCTGATGAGAAGGCAGGTTTATCAGCCCGGATTTCACTAAATTCTTTTCGCCTGGTCAGAGAAACGGACACAGCTCTCGATTCACTCAACGAAGCCATTCAATCCAAATCACTATTCGCTTATTTCATTATTGGCGAAGATCCGATTAAACACAGCAAGGGCGCCCGTTACGTTTCGAACAATCTCACCGATCGTGATCTGCTCAATTGGTTCAGCGGTTTTGTATCAAGTCAGATTCGAAAACTTCGTCTGCAACAGGAAAACCTCGATAGAGAGACGGCTTCCTGGATCAATCAATCAATAGTTTTTGACGGGATGCAAATTTCTGACGACGGTTCAACCAAAAAAGTTGACTCCCAGGATGTCGTCAGGCAATGGGCTCCTGTCGTATTCGTCTATTTGCTCTGGATTTCAATTCTGATCAACACTCAAATGCTCCTGACGAATACCATCGAGGAAAAATCCAACAAATTGATTGAGGTGCTACTCTCATCGATCTCCCCCATTGTTCTCATGGCAGGCAAGATTCTCGGGATTGCTGCAACAGGCCTGACAATAATCCTGTCCTGGGCGCTGATGATATTTTCTTTTTTTATCTTGATTCCACAGGCGCTGGGTACGGAATTACCGATTAATCTTGCAGAAGTCGCAGTCGATCCATGGTTTCTCGGATCATTTCTGGTTTACTACCTGCTTGGCTACCTCCTGTACGCTGCCCTGCTGGTCGGCATAGGCTCGGTTTGCAGCAACCTGAAGGAAGCCCAGAATCTCCTCTTACCTGTTCAATTGGTACAGATATTGCCCATCCTGCTGATGGTGCCGATTGGTCGTGATCCCAACGGTGCGCTGGCCCAGACGTTGTCCTATATCCCTCCCCTCACCCCATTTGTAATGATGAATCGGGCGGCCGGTCCTCCCAGCACAACCGAGTATGCCGTCACCACAACAATTCTGGTGATTTCGATCATGCTTGCCCTGTGGGTCGCTGCAAAGGTATTTCGAATTGGTATCCTGATAACCGGAAAGCCTCCGAGCATAAAGGAGATTATTCACTGGATACGAGCTCCAGTGATACAGACTGAGATGGAGCGTGCCCGATGACGGATACCACGGGCTGGAATCTCACCAATGAAGATATTGAGGATGCCTACGTAAATCTGAAACCCCATATTTACCATACCCCCGTGACAGCCTCCGCGACCCTGTCGGATATATGTGAATGTGAAGTGTTATTCAAGCTTGAAAATCTGCAAATGACAGGATCATTCAAGGAACGCGGTGCTCTAAACAAACTTCTCAGTCTCGATAAAGATGACCGAATGAGAGGTGTGATCGCAGCCAGTGCGGGAAACCATGCCCAGGCAGTGGCCTATCATGCCAACCGATTGAACATCCCGACCAAGATAATCATGCCCATGCACAGTCCACTTGTGAAGATTCGTTCAACCGAACACTGGGGCGCTGAGGTTATTCTCCATGGGGAAACTTTCGATGATGCTTATGCATATTCACGACAACTGGAAATTGAGGAGCAGCGAACCTATATACATCCATTCGACGACCAGAAAGTGGTTGAAGGTCAGGCAACTCTGGCTTTTGAGATATTGAGTGATGAGCGGTGTAATAATCTCGATGCAATTCTGGTTCCGGTTGGTGGCGGGGGGCTCATCTCTGGCATCGCAACTTATGTGTCCAATAAAAATCCCCGGATCAAGGTTTTTGGCGTCGAAGAATCAACGGTCAATGCTATGTATACCTCTCGTCAGGCCAATAAAGTTGTTGAGCTTGCCCCGCAGCCGATGATCGCTGATGGTATTGCCGTGCGAAAAATCAGCGCGACTAACCTTGATACAGTCACTCGTTATGTTGATGAACTTGTTTCCGTCAGCAGTGATGAGATAGCAAACGCCATAATGCTGATGTTGGAAATTGAAAAAACCGTTGTGGAGGGGGCAGCAGCCGTTACTATCGCATCACTGCTGAACCATCGTCTGCCTCAACTCCACGGCAAACGGGTTCTGTCTATCATCTCAGGCGGAAATATTGATGTAAATCTGCTATCGAAAATCATCAACCGCGGACTCACATTCGACGGTCGTATCGCTAAACTTGAATCAGTTATCAGTGATAAGCCAGGTGCCCTCGAAACCATGTTGGCCGTATTCCGTGAATCCAGCGCAAATATACTCGAAGTTCAACACCATCGATTTTCAGCCGACGCACCTATCGGGCAAATCGGTGTATCGATTACGATTGAAACACGCAACAAAGAACATATTGATCAGATCAAAAACCTGATGACATCCCGCGGGTATTGGATAAAAAGCCCTTAGCGGCTGTTAAGTGAAAAGCCCTTAGCGGTTGTTAGGTAAAAAGCCCTTAGCGGCTGTTAAGTAAAAAGCCCTTAGCGGTTGTTGAATAAAAAGCCCTTAGCAGGAACAGATAACAACCAATCAGCACACCTTTTGATGCCAAGAATCTAGCTCGGACCACGGACAATGAACATGATCTTGTTAAACTGCAGTACATCCTTGTTTTTCAGCTCAGTTTCTTCAATCTTCTCCGCATTAACATAAGTACCGTTGGCAGATCCCAGATCCCTTATGATCAACTTGTCGCCCACGGGCTCAACTTCGGCGTGTTTCCTGGACAATGAAGGTTCGAGAATTGATATATCACATTCCAGAGCACGACCAATTTCAGTGATTACGTTTATGGGAATCTGTTGACCCTTTTCAGGCCCGGAATCAGCGACGAGAAACCAACCGTCCACGTTGACCTCCTGTATTGCCGTACCCGATAAAACAAGCGTTTTCGCACTGGTATCCACATCATCGTCATCGCTATCATCTACCACCTCCAGTTCGACGCCCTGGATCATGATGATGTCACCTGCCCTCAAATTTGTAGGACCCGACAGCAACTCCCCGTTCAGTTGTGTGCCCGTTTTCGTATCTACATCCGAAATAGTGATTTGATCGCCGTCGACTTTCAGATCCGCATGAAAACCATTAACCCCTTTTTCATCTATCACGATGTCATTTATTGCACCCTTGCCGATAGTTATACCAGGGGCAACAATTGCGACGCCTTCCGAACGTCCATCTTTGAATTGGATCTTGAGCATTCGCCAACCTTCTTTTCTAATGATTTTTCAAAGGGTTAACACGTGAATTTCGAGTTAGATTACAACTACCATTCAGTTTTGTACAGCGTAGAAATGAGTCATTATGCAATTACGTTATTGGAGAAGTTAGACAAATCATGTACCGTGCGTCTTATGAATAAGAAGAATGCTGGCCAATCAACCGGCAATGCCCAAAATCAGGAGACTCCTTCGGCAACAGGCAAACTGGCGCAAACCTGGCAGGAGTGGCGCACACTGATTATCTTCCTGACTGTAATGGTATTGTTCAGATCAGCCATCGGCGACTGGAATCAGGTCCCTTCCGGATCAATGAAACCCACAATTCTTGAAGGCGATCGCGTCGTGGTTAACAAACTTGCCTACGATCTGAAGGTTCCTTTTACCACGTGGCATGTCGCAGAATGGGATGATCCGAAAAGAGGCGAGATTGTCACTTTTTATTCACCGGATGATGAAAAACTGCTGATAAAACGCGTGATCGGTGTGCCGGGCGATGTTGTCAAAATGCGCAACAATCAGCTCTTTATCAACGAAGAACCGGCTACTTATGACCGCCTCGATGCAGATGTCGTTAACCAGTTGGATTACTACCAGCGTAATACCCATCACTTCTTTAGTGAAAAGTACCAGGAAATCGAACACGCGGTCATGTTAAGACCTGCTCCACCAAATGATTACAACAGTTTTGGGCCGATTGAAATTCCAAACAATCAGTACATGATGCTGGGAGACAATCGGGACAACAGCAGAGATTCACGTCGAATCGGCCTCGTATCCCGGGATCGAATCACCGGCCGGGCACATACGGTCGCATTCTCCGTTGACTATGAAGAATACTATTTACCAAGAGTCGACAGGTTCCTGCGACCACTGAACTAACCGCAGCATAAACACGAATTGTGAGAGTTGTGGCCGGGTAACTCCTTCCCTGATCAGGGATAATACAATAGCGCTAACAATCTCAATATGTACTGATCACTATTGAAATCTATTAATTCAGACAGGAACTAACGCTGGTCTTAAGCCGGATTCCACTGCCACTCTGCTTCAATTCGCAAGCCACAAGTTCAGTTTAATCATCTTCCCCTTTGTTAGCCGACTTCTTTCGCCGATTAAGGTGGTCGAGGATTCCCTTATCCCTGCGGCGCAAAAACCTGAATACCAGAGAGAAAATGAATCCACATACAATCAGCGCCCCAATCAAGAAAATGGAAAGAATAAGAAAGACACGGATAACCTCTTCATCTACATCGTAGCTGTAGATGGCCATCCAGACAAAAGCAACGGCGAAAACAGTGCCCGAGATAAAAAGTCGGATCTGCGAATTCTTGTAAATTTCACTGAATTTCATCGCTTGCTATTTTGGTTTCAATTGAACGCTGCATCACTATTGTACTCGATTAAGCGTTCCGTGATGGCTGTCAACAACAGTTAGTTGAGGGACGTGCTTCAGCGGTGATAAAGACACCATATTAATTCATGCCCGGCTGGCTTAAACTCGAATACAAATCAATAAAACAACGGAGCAATCATGCCTCTTGATCCCACAGTTGAAGCGATGTTGCAGCAGATGGCAGAAATCGGCGGACCAGCGTTGAGTGAAATGACACCTGAAGAAGGCAGGCAAATGTATCGAGCAATGAATGAAGAGGCAACCAAGGAGGAATTGGCTCAAGTCTCTGACGATTTAGCCAACGAGGTGCCCATAAGAATCTATCGGCCATCGCTCGACGCTGACCTGCCTTGCCTTCTGTACTTCCATGGTGGCGGTTGGGTAATCGGCGATCTGGATACACACGATTCTCCCTGTCGGTTGCTGGCCAAAAAAACCGGCTGCGTCGTCATTTCAGTGGATTACAGACTGGCACCCGAAAACCCTTTCCCCGCCTCTCTCGATGATTGTTATACTGCAACCCGGTGGGTCTTTGACCATGCCTCCGAATTGAAAGTAGATCCAGCGAGAATAGCGGTTGGAGGAGATAGTGCCGGAGGCAATCTGGCTGCCTGCGTCTGCCACAAAGCAAAAAATGAAGATGGTCCTCAGATTATCCACCAGCTACTGGTCTACCCGGTAACCGATACGGCAATGGACACTCAGTCCTATATCGACAATGCTGACGGTTATATGTTGACCCGCGACAGCATGATCTGGTTTTGGAATCACTACGTTGGAGACAAGTCTGCTGCCGACCCATTGGCCTCCCCTTCAAGATCCTCTGACTTCAGCAATCTGCCATCCGCGACCGTACTCACTGCTGAATTCGATCCACTCAGAGATGAAGGTGAAGCCTATGCCGAGAAGCTCAAAGACGCGGGTGTGGCGACATTTGTAAAACGCTACGATGGTTTGATCCACGGCTTCATCAGTATGACGGACGCCATTGAGAGTGCCAGAGAAGCGGTTGACCAAATCGCAATCCAACTGAGTCATGCATTCAATGATTGAAATTCAAGCAGCTTCTGATCTTGAAGAGCTGATCAACAAAGGAGACCACGGTTCAGAACATCCCCTCATCTCAGAAATATCATTCGTCGACTTTGAATGGCAGGAATCAGTTGATGAATTCAGTTTTGCAAATTGCAGCTTCCGGCAAATAAAGTTTCGTTTTGATGAAATCATGTATGCAGAATTTGAGAATTGTGATTTCGACGATTGCTATTTTGATAGCTGCAGAATCAATGAATGCAGGTTTAATCACTGTCACTTTTATCAGCGGGAAGAGGAGAAGGGTTGTAGTTTCAAATTCTGTGATCTGACAGCCAGTCAGTTTCGCGATTGCGACCTTTCCATGTGCAATTTTTCAAGAGCTGGTATTTATAGAACTGAATTTATCCACTGCCAGGCCCAGGGTATCGATATGAGCCATGTCACATCGGAGAGTGCCATTGGCGGCAGCGTTGTATTGAATGCTTCTGTCATCAGTGAGTGCAACTTGTCCTATGCCGACCTAACCGGTGCTCATCTGACAAACTGCGAATTTAATGAGAACCGTCTCAGTCACGGAATCCTCAACGAATCTAATTTTGAAGACGCTTCAATGCAGGACTGCGAACTACACGGTATCGAAGCCACTGGTCTTACCCTGACAGGATGCGATCTGAGAGGTTCCAACCTGGATGGACTTGATGTCCGCACCATTGATATGACAGGTGTTACGATCAATGAACTGCAGCAGACAACCTTGCTGCAGGCTATCGGTATCATTGTTGATCAATGAACCAATTTGTAGTTTTTAACATGGTTGATCTCTCGTGATATATTGTTCCGCTCGAATTATATGAGATCGGACTATGGCACAGATAAAGCCGGGGATGAGACTTAAGAGCGTCGTCTGTAGCGGGGAAGGCATGATTGTGAAAGCGATCGACGTGGTTGTTACCTGCGGAGGCTTACCCATGGTTGCAGTGGATGAGCAGATCGATGACGCAGGTGATGCAAATCCCGATCATATGTACCAATGCCTGATTGGCAAGCGCTACATCAACCAGGAAGAAACGCTGGAGGTTCTCTGCATCAAGACCGGTGAAGGCTCTTTCGGTGTTGACGGGCAGATGCTGGTTGGCAAGGAAACAAAGAAACTCCCTTCCTCAGACTGACTGTCAGACTATTCCAGCACACCTGCAATCAATAACTCACCGAGCTTTTCATCATCGTAACCAAGTATTTCGTTTAGTACGTACATCATGTCCCGGTTAAAGGTTGGCGCGTTCGTATCAATCGAAGCAGACGAACGGGACAACCGAATTCGCGAGCTTTCAATTACCGTATTACCTCCCTCATGATGAGGCAGTGTGATGAAGTGCTTAAGATGGTCAAGCTGTGGGTCGCTGACAAGCTCGGGACTATTCTGTACTACCGAGGCTGGTATTCCAGCAGCCTGCAGTTGGGCTTCCAGTTCTGTGCCGTTTTCAGCGGCACAAAATTCAACGATACGCCGATCCAGTTCTTCCTGATGCGAAAGCCTTCCCGCTGCAGAGACCAGTTCACCATGATTAAAATCGAGATCGCCGATAACATCACACAAGGCCTGCCACTGATCATCATTTTCACAGCAAATGGCAATGTACTTGTTATTTCCAACTGTGGGATAAACCCCATGGGGTGAGAAATTCAGATCGGCATTTCCAATACGCGACTGAACCTTACCGTTTGCGGTGTAGTCAAGTATTGCAGGTGTCAAGAAGTGCAACGCTGCTTCAGACTGAGACAAGTCTATTTGTTGCGCCTGGCCTGTGCGCCCGAAGTGATCGCAAGCTGCCAGGATGGCAATCGCGTTATATCTTGGTGCTATATAATCTGTATAGGCGCCAAACGGACCTGCCGGATCTCTGTCTGGCCAACCCGTTATCTCGTAAAAACCAGTGACTGCCGCTGCCATAACCAGCGAACATGGCCAGGGGACCTGTCTGGCCCATGAGACAGGTACTCAGCATAATAATATCGGGATTAACCGCCTTCAGTACCTCATAGTCCAGACCAAACGCTTTCATGGCTCGTGGAGAAAAAGATTCTGCAAGAACATCTGCCCATTTCACCAGGTCGAGCAATACTTCCCTGCCTTCGGGCTTTGTCAGATCAAGTGAAATGAGGTTTTTCCCCGCATTGGTGGTGTGGAATATCGCCGACTTTTCAGGTGACTCATCGCTGTCAATAAATGGCCGGATCGTTCGACACACATCAAGACGGCTTGATGACTCAACTCTGATCACAGTGGCACCAAAATCAGCCAGTATCCGTGTCGCACCAGGACCGGCCAGCGCCCACATCAGGTCCAACACCTTCAATCCCGAGAGTGGCGCATCCCCACTGCCCCCCTGCGCTTTTACTTTTACCCGTTTCATAGAGTCGATTTCACCGAGGATTTCAGCGGTATGTTCTCCGATACCAGGTGGTTGGCGGGATTGCGGAAGTGGCGTTGCACTGAATTTAGCAAATGCGCCCGGGTAGCGAACATTGGCCGCAGCACCATCACCCAGTGGTTGATTGAAATAGTCACGGGATGCCAGTTGCTCGCTGCTGACGACATCTTCAATCGTTGTCATCGGAGCGAGCAATAATCTTCTCTCGAGTGCTGCATCGAGCAATTCAGCTTTGCTCTTCGATGCCACACAAGCTGCAACACAGGCCTTCACCCTTTCAAATTCTTCAACCGGCTCTTCACCGTTTAGAATCTGCATGCCGTACTCAACCCAGTCTTTATCGCGAGTCGCTTCATCACAGAATCCTTCTTCAAATACATATTCCATCAATCGCCGGGTAGCAGGTCCCACGGTGGCACCAAAAATATGAGTAATGGACACGTAACCATCCAGCGCAGGATAGGTAAACTGAAGCCTTATATCACCGAGTTTGATCCCACCGGCTGCACGTTCGACCGTGGATTCGTTGACCGCTGCTGACAGAATATTGCCCTGGGTTGCAAGCGTCAGTGCCTGCTGAGCAGATACTTCCACGTGCTGACCAAGCCCTGATTGATGCCGTTCGAATAACGCAATCATTGCGCCAGTTGCAGCCTCGGCAGCAGCATGGTTCCAGGCCTGGGGTACGGCTACACGCACTGGCGGTCGATCTTCATCACCTGTCATCGCCAATGGTCCGGCACTGGCTACCAGAGTGATATCTGACGCTGCCCAGTTGGACTTGGGGCCGCTGCTGCCGAAGGGCGTTATGCTGACGTGAATCAAAGCAGGGTTGATATCCCTCAGTTGCGCCTGCCCGATCCCCCTTGAAACCAGGCTGCCAACGGGTTCTGCCTCAATAAGGAAATCAGCGGTTGCTACGAGCTTCAGGAATGTTTCGCGATCAGTATCAATATCCAATTCGACGCTGCGTTTGCCACGTGCGTAGGCCCACCAATTGAGCGAATGTTCTGAATCTTCGTGATTAGCCAGGAAAGGACCCAATTTACGCCCGGGGGCACCACCCGGAGGCTCAATCTGGATGACATCAGCCCCAAGGTCGCCAAGTATCTGCGCACAGAGCGTGCCATGAGTATGGGTAAGATCAATCACTCGATAGGGTTGCAGCAGCATGATACCGGCTCCTTTTTGCCGAAGATTACACTTTAGTCGGCGTGGTGGCACCTGGCCGTTTCACCTGAGAAGCTTCAGGTCATCACGCTTCACGCCTAGCCGCTATTTGCTCAATTCAACGCCACGGGAACCCGGGTTATTTTATCTCGATCAGCTCAACGTCAAATATAAGTACGGAATTGGGTGGAATATTCCCCGTACCGCCAGGTCCATAGGCGAGATCAGACGGAATGTAGAAGGTGGTTTTTCCACCAGCCTTCATGAGTTGCAATCCCTCGGTCCAACCTCTAATTACCTGGCTAAGTCCAAACTCAGCGGGGGAACCCCTGGAATAGGAACTATCGAAAACCTGGCCATTGGTTAATCTGCCTTCGTAGTGCACAACAACGGTATCCTCAGGGACCGGCCGCTTGCCAGTGCCTTCCCTATCAACTTTGTACTGCAATCCCGATGCTGTCTGAGATACCCCTTCTTTGGTTGCATTGTCAGCCAGGAACGTTTTTCCTTCGTTCATCTGAGCCTGACTTTTCTGGCTCTGAATCTCTGCTCGCTTTTGTTTTACCGCATTGATTACTGCTTCTTGCTGCGCCTGAGTCAATTCCGGGGGTTTGCCATCGAGCGAGTCTCTCATTCCTTTCAGGAGCAGTTGAATATCAACCTCCTCATTACCCCCTTCCTTCAACATGTTGCCAAATGAGTAACCGAAGAAATAGCCGACATCTGCTTCAAGACTGCTTTCTGCTTCAGCGGCTTCTTCGGCCACAGTTAAACTAGATATTAGAAGAAATAAAACTGATATGATGTTGATTAATATATATTTTAATCGCATTATTGTCCCGGGTTATCGCGTTAAACAGGGCGCCATTATTACATAGTTTTAAACATTTACGCGCAAGAATATGTGAGCTTGTCGCAAATCCTTGCTCAGGTGGCCAAGACAACAGTAAACTCTTGTGAAGACGACTAAACTTATCAGGAACGATAAACAGAACGTTAAACGCTATGACTTGAACTACCTTGAGGGAACCTGGCGAATTTTAAGGTTCTAATGTCATAATTACCCTAGAGAGCTACGACTGAGAAATCACATTTCATGAAGATTAAGAATCATTTAATTTCTGGTATTTTCCTCGCAGTTTCCCTGCTAGGTGTTTCAGCATTTGCTACTGTTGTTGACGCAACTGTTGACGCAACCTACGCCCCGCTTGACCCACTGCCTGATCACACGAATACGACCAGAAATATCGTTGACGCACTGGCAAGCAGGCACTATGTCACAACACTGCTGGACGATTCGCTGTCCGCAAAAATTTACGATCGGTATCTGGAGGATCTCGACCCTTCGAAGAGTTATTTTCTTGCATCCGATATCAAGAATTTCGAACGTATGCGGCATGACCTCGACAATGCATTACGCAGAGGTGACGTCAAGCCAGCCTATGAAATTTTCAATGTCTACCACCGACGTGTAATTGATCGATTCGAGAAGGTGATCGCCAGACTTGAATCAGGTATCGATAAGATAGATTTCACAATTGATGAAGAACTTGTGTTGGATCGCACTGATGCTGACTGGGCATCAACAGTTGAAGAACTGGATGATTTGTGGCGCAAGAGAATCAAACACGCCGTCTTAAACCTGAAGATGGCTGACAAGGAGTCAGACAAGAGCCAGGAATTGCTGATCAAACGATACAAAAACAGGCTGTCTCGTACGCTCCAGACTAATAGTGAGGATGTCTACCAGTTGTACATGAACTCATTCACACGAACCTACGATCCTCATACCCAGTACTTTTCGCCAAGAACCTCTGAGAACTTCAATATCAATATGAGTCTTTCTCTTGAAGGCATAGGCGCTGTCCTTCAAAGAGAAGATGAACATACCAAAGTTGTTAGTCTCGTACCGATGGGACCTGCGGACAAATCAAAGTCATTATTTCCCGATGATAAAATTGTCGCGGTAGGACAGGGGAAAGACGGCGACCTGGTTGACGTAATCGGCTGGCGGCTAGATGAGGTCGTTCAACTCATACGCGGCAAAAAGGATACGATAGTAAGATTGGATGTCCTTTCGGCAAGTTCAAACGACAGTGAATCCAAAGTTATCGAAATTACCCGTAATACTGTCAAGCTGGAAGAACAGTCCGCAAAATCAGAAATCATAGAAGTTGAACAGTTTGGCGCTGTGCAAAAAATAGGCGTCATTGATATTCCAACATTCTACATTGACTTCCGTGCACTTCAGCAGGGTGACAAGAATTACAAGAGTACAACCCGAGACGTCCAGAACCTCCTGGTGGAGCTGATGCAGGAAGGTGTTGAAGGTATCGTAATAGATTTAAGAAATAACGGCGGCGGTTCGCTGCAGGAAGCAAAAACTCTGACAGGATTATTTATCGATCGGGGCCCTACGGTACAAATTCGCAGCAAAAGCAATCGAGTAGACATTCTGAGTGATCGCGATATTCGAACGATCTATGACGGCCCACTAGCCGTCCTGGTAAATCGACTGAGCGCCTCTGCTTCAGAGATCTTCGCGGGCGCAATCCAGGACTACGAACGCGGGCTGATCATAGGTAGTCAGACATTCGGCAAAGGTACAGTACAATCCCTTCTGCCCCTGAATCGCGGTCAACTCAAACTTACCCAGGCGAAATTCTACCGAATCTCCGGTGAAAGTACGCAACATAAAGGCATCATTCCGGACATCGCCTTCCCGAATGACTTTGATCCTGAGTCAATTGGTGAAAGCACCCTGGATGATCCATTGCCATGGGATGAAATCAAAGCGACAGGCTATCGAACCAAGCGCTCAATTCAGTCGATGCTGAGCGACTTGCGAAACCTGCATCATACTCGTGCAGCAGATGACCCTGAGTTTGTTTATCTTGAAAACGCACTGGCTTATCGTCAGGTAAGAAGCAATACGAACAGTATTACCCTCAACGAGCAAAAGCGTATCCAGGAAAAAGAAGAGGCTGATTCCTTCTGGCTGAGCCTGGAGAACGAGAAACGAAAGGCTCAGGGATTATCCCTTCTGAAATCCCTTGATGAACTCGATGGACAGGAAGAAAGCGTCGTTGCCCAGAATGAAACACAGTCACAACCGGGTATATCACCATCTGAAGAAGGGTCAGCAGATAATCAATCCGGAGGCGTGCTTATAGGCAATGAAGTTGCCGGGGTTGTTGACTCAAGCGGGCTAATCGAAGGAGACACTAAGGTACCCAACGACGAAGTAAATCCGGCCATAGAAAATGAGGTGGCAGCAGAAGAGGAACCAAAACCTCAACCAGATCCTTATCTGGTCGAAACCAGCAAAATTGTCATTGATCTGATCGCACTCGAAAAACGCACCGCAGCCGAAAAGCGAGGAAGTCAGCAGATCTAACCAGGAATATCCTATATCTTGAATTTCCCTCAGCTAACGCTCATTTAAGGCCGCGCAGATTGGCTATATTGCCCGGCGCAGGTATGCTTCACAGGAAGGTCGCGATATCAGTCAGTTTCTTCTTCTCTATGTCCGGCACCCGGGCATCCTCGTCGGGATAACCAACCACCAGCAACAGAAAAGGTCTCTCGGACCTCGGCCTTTCAAGGATGGTATTTAGAAACCCCATGGGACTTGGCGTATGGGTCAAACTCGCGAGTCCTGCATGATGAATTGATGAAATTAACACGCCGGTAGCGATGCCTACCGATTCAGTTGCATAATAATGTTTAACTTTTCTACCGTCTGCCAACTGTCCAAATCTTTGCTGAAATATTGCAATGAGATATGGCGCGGTTTCCAAAAACGGCTTGTTCGCATCAGTACCCAATGGCGCCAGTGCTTCGAGCCACTCCTTTGTAGCTTTCTCCTCATAGAAGGCTTTCTCTTCTTTCTCGGCAGCGATTCGAATCTCGCGTTTTATGATGGGATCCTGGATCACAACGAAATGCCAGGGTTGCATATTCGCGCCACTAACCGTGCTGCCAGCAGTCAATAGACAGTTATCGATTATTTCTCTTGCAACCGGCCTATCTGAAAACTCACGGACAGTTCTTCGAGTTCGCATTTCCAGATAGTAATCCCTTGATCGCTCAAGCATGACCGATTCGTCGTATTCAATAAAATTCAAATCTATAAATGGCTTTTCCGTCAAAGTATCACCACCCAGCCTGATCGTTTGATCGCACAAATAAGTAATGTAATCTTGTGTTAAGTTAGTTCACCTACGAATAATAAAAATACAGGATCAAATCTACAACCGCCTATGGACAATCAACCCCCAAGTTTCAAGCAGGTACTTGCGCGTCGAGAAGTTATCGCCCTCTCATTTGGAGCCATGATCGGCTGGAGTTGGGTTCTGCTGACAGGTGAGTGGATTCAACGAGCAGGAACGCTTGGCGCTGTATTCGCGCTGATTACCGGTGGTATCGCAGTGATATTTATCAGTCTCACCTACGCCGAATTGGTCTCTGCGATGCCAAAAGCGGGTGGTGAGCACGTATATACTCATCGTGCGCTCGGACAACTACCTGCATTTGTCTGCACCTGGGCCCTGATAATGGCTTATGTCACCGTACCCGTATTCGAATCCGTCGCCTTGCCCACTGCAATGGAATATCTGTTTCCTGAGCTCAGAATTGGTTTGCTGTGGACTGTGGAGGGATCTGATGTCTATGCCTCGATGGTCCTGATTGGTGTCATCGGTGCAATATTGATGAGCGGGGTAAATTATATCGGGATTCAATTCGCAGCTATTCTGCAGACCATCATCACCCTGGTCTTTCTGGCCATTGGGTTGAGTTTTATTTCAGGATCGTTACTCAGCGGCAGTATTCAAAACACAGCGCCATTATTTGTTGCCGGTGCAGGTGGTGCCATGAGTGTACTCATTATGGTACCTGCATTACTGGTCGGATTTGACGTAATTCCCCAGTCAGCCGAAGAGATCAAAATTCCGCCTGAACAGATTGGAAAACTGCTGGTAATATCAGTCAGTCTTGCGGTGCTCTGGTACATTCTAGTCACACTTGGTGTCTCTTTTGCCATGGATGGTGGGGCAATCAAAACGGCTGATATCGCAACCGCAGATGCGAATACGATTGTCTGGAATTCTCCTCTTGCCGGGAAGATCATGATCATCGCTGGCATCGGTGGGATACTAACCAGTTGGAATGCGTTTATCCTGGGCGGCAGCCGGGTAATCTATGCGATGGCTAAATCCGGAATGCTGCCAGCACTATTCGCCAGACTTCATCCCAAATACAATACCCCTCATTACGCAATCCTGATGATAGGATTTCTCAGTTGTATATCGCCGTTTTTCGGCCGAACGATCCTGGTATGGATCATCGATGCCGGTAGTTTCGCAATCGTAATCGCCTATGGCATGGTTGCGTTTGCGTTCATCAGGCTTCGAATCACAGAACCGGACATGCCAAGACCGTTCCGGCTTAAATACGGTATGACCATCGGCTATATTGCACTCACGATGTCAGCCATGCTGTTCATGATTTATCTTCCTGGTAGTCCATCTGCCTTGCTCTGGCCCTATGAATGGGCAATGGTGATCGGGTGGGTCGTCCTTGGCATCTTCTTCTATTGGGTAGCGGCAAAACAAAGTCATCAATAATGCTATTTCGCTACATCCTTCTCGATCAGATCGAATGCATGCTGAATTTCCTTGAATTTCTCTTCAGCGGCACTTGCCAGTTCCGGCGCCATGCCTTTTGACTGTATCCTGTCCGGATGATGCTGCATGGCCAGTTTGCGATATTTCTTTTTAATCTCTCTGATATCATCACCACGTTTCGCGCCGAGAATCGCATACTGTTTATCCATATCTTCCGGCAGGTTCGAAAAACGGCTTTTTATCTGGTCGTAGTTTTGCTCCAGCTTAAATATGCTGACAGCCGAGAGAATCATTCTCTCTTCAGTTGCGTGAAGACTGCCGTCGGCATAACCGACGAGTAGAAGCAGATCGATCACAGAGGATAGAACTTCTTTTGAACGACCAAATTCATCGTAAAACTGGTTTGCAAAGGCTTCAAAGGGTTCGTCCGAGTCTTTCGCAGTATTAAATATCTCAATTGCCAGATCCCGGGCTTGAGGCGTTAGTCTCAGGTTTTCTCGCATAACCCGATCAATAACGTTCACCTCCTGCTGGGTAACAGTTCCATCTGCCTTTGCCAACTTACCCAGCATGGAGTACGTCGCTGCGAAATATATACTCTGTTTATTTTCGAGCGAACTGAGTATGCCACCTTTGTTCTGCGTACTGTCGAATGCCTGATGCCCTACAACTGCGCCCAGAACCGCACCGATGGGTCCCCCGAACATGAAACCAAGGCCACCGCCCAGGATTTTCCCCATCCAGCTCATATCGGTTTGCCACCCATCCTTTCAAGCAGTTCCCCTGTCATTTTTTCCATTAATTTTCTGTCACCCCTCGACTCAACATTCAGACGCACAACGGGTTCAGTATTTGACATGCGAATATTGAATCGCCAGCTTTCAAATTCCATACTCAATCCATCAGTATGATCAACAACAAGGGCGAGCGCTTCATATTCTGATTCTAGATCCGCCAATAGCTCCGCCGCGTGATCAATTTTCCGATTGATTTCGCCACTTGCCGGAAAGGCGCTCATCCTGTCGTTAACCAGTTCCGCAAGGGTTTGATTATTGCTGGAGATCAGCCCGAGAACCAGCAACCAGGGCACCATGCCGCTGTCACAGTAAGCGAAGTCGCGAAAATAGTGATGCGCACTCATTTCGCCACCATAAGTCGCATCTTCCTTTCGCATACGCTCCTTGATAAATGCATGCCCGGTCTTACTCTGGATGGCTTCTCCCCCAATTGAGTTAACGATTTCAATCGTATTCCAGGTCAGTCTGGGATCATGCACTATTTTCGCATTGTTATCGGAAGCGAGAAAAGCCTGAGCCAGCAAGCCCACAATATAGTAGCCTTCGATAAAGCGCCCTTCTCCATCGAAGAAAAAACAGCGATCAAAATCTCCATCCCAGGCAATTCCAAAGTCCGCATCATGCTGCCTTATCGCTTCAATTGTCGGTGCCGATTCTCCTCAAGCAATGGATTGGGTACGCCATTGGGGAAGTTGCCATCTGCTTCGTGATGGACTTTGATAAATTCGACCGGCAGGAACCTTTCAATTCGATCAATAATTGCACCGGCCCCACCATTACCGGCATTAACGACAATCCTGAGTGGCTTGATCGTATCTATATCAACATAACTGAGGAGATGGTTGATATAGGATTCTCTATGATCAAGTTGGGTTAGACTGCCTCTGGTGCCAACGTCACCGAAGTCATTCAGTTCCACAAGCCGTTCAATTTCGTTAAGACCCGTATCACCGCTAATTGGCCTGGAACCATCCCGCACGAACTTCATGCCGTTGTAATCCTTTGGATTGTGGCTGGCAGTGACGACGATGCCACCATCCATCTGATAGTGATCGGTTGCATAGTAAATTTCTTCTGTGCCGCAAACCCCAATATGGTGCACAGCAACGCCTTCGTCCAACAGACCTTCAATCAGGGCATCACAGATCAAGGGGCTAGATAAGCGAATATCATGCCCGACAACAACCTTCCTGGGGCGGAGATAGCCAGCATAAGCTCTGCCTATTCTGTAGCTGAGATCCTCATTCAAGTCGTCAGGGATTCGACCACGAATATCATAGGCCTTAAAACAACTAATACTCACGACAAGGATTCCTTCTTCACAATTTTTACTTTCGTTTTCTACGCCATCGGATAATGGTTGAACCCGCGGTATGGTCTAACGCCGCAACGATTCTATAGCCTGAATACCATCAGATAATCGCCCCGCGGACGATCCAACCCATCATATCCACCAATGGCAATGGCAATATGCTGACTACCCTCTATTGAATAGCTCATCGGTCCGGCATTTGCCGTGGTCGGCAATCGATATCGCCACAACTCCTCACCTGTACTTGTTCGAATTGCGCGAAAATAATGATCGGCTGTTGCACCAATGAAAGTAAGGTCGGTTGCTGTCGACAAAGGGCCTCCGATGTTAGGTACGCCAAATCTGAAATTCGGGACTATTGCCGGAGCCAGATCTTCAATTGTACCAAACGGCCTGTCCCATAATATTTTCCCGTTTGTGAGATCGACCGCAGCTATCTTGCCCCAGGGTGGTTTGATGCATGGCAATCCAAGTTCAGATAGAAACAAACGCCGTGCCATACCATAAGGCGTACCGCTCATGGACGTTAGTTGCCAGCCTTTCATGCTCTGGTTTGTTCTCACGCGGTTATATTCGGCACGGGGTAGAAGCTTAATAAGGCCGGGAAGCTGCATATAATTAACAAGCGCAATCTGCCTGATGACATCCAACGACACGCCGCCCCAATTCATGCCACCACCCCAGCCCGGATTCTGGACCGTCCCCCGCGTTGAAGGCGGGGTGTATATTCCTTCAGAGCGAAAGCTCTCAAGTATCCTTTGACATCCCCATTTGTCAAAGACTGCCAGCCCGAATGCATCATCAGGACCGAGTGCACGCTGATCCGCCAGGACAATTGATGAAAAAGGTTGGGTTGGATGGCTGACTTCACCTTGAACATCACTCTGAGGAACAGGTCGTTCTTCGATGTCAAAAATAGTCTCACCTGTCTCTCTGTTGAAGGCGTACAACATACCCATTTTCGTGACTACAACAACTGCAGGTATTTGAACGCCATCCCGATTCAACATGATCAGGCTGGGTTCTGCGGGAATGTCATAATCCCAGAGGTCATGGTGAACGAGTTGCCTATGCCAGACGACAGTCCCATCTTCTGAATTCAGAGCAACGATGGAATTGGAGTAGAGGTTTTTCCCTTCCCGTTCGCCACCATAAAAATCAGGACTTGGCGAAGACGTTGGAACAAAAACCAGTTTCCTTTGCGGATCAACCGAGATGGGCGCCCAGGCATTGGCAGCACCGGTAATCATCGCACTCCTGTCTTCCCAGGTCTTATAGGCGGGGTCAGATTCAGTTCTGGGTATCGGATCCCAGCTCCAGATCAGCCGACCCGTGATCGGATTGACTGCGCGAACTATTCCCTGTTCAAGTTCAACCGCACCATTATCTCCAATTGCCGATCCGATTATTATCCGGTCTTTCATGACTGCAACAGGAGATGTTACGCCGTAATCGCCTTCTCTCAGGTTGGTAATATCACTTTTGAGGTCAAGCACACCATTTACGGCAAAATCACGACATAGTTGACCTGTGCTGGCATTGATAGCGTGGATTTCACCAGACAGGGTGCCAAGGAAAACTCGATGAGCACAGAGGTCACTCTCGCCATGCCAGATAGCAACACCTCTCGAGGCACTTTCCGAATAACCAATATCCGGGTCTAGCCCTGCATCGTACCGCCAGATCTCATCTCCCGTTTTTGCGTTAATCGCTATGGCCTGATTGCTACTGGTGCTGATATAAAGTGATCCCTGCCAGAATACCGGTGTGGTCTGAAATGAATGTTGTTTGCGAGTAAAACCCTGGTTCAGATCCCCGGTCCTGTAGCTGAAAGCAAGACGAAGATCGCCAACGTTTTTTGGCGTGATCTCTCCAAGCATTGTAAATTGGCTGCCATCTTCGGTTTCCATGGCATTCGCAGCACTTGCTGCCAGCATCAAATAAAAACAGATCAATCTATATAAACGGCAATTCATATTTTCCCTGAAGATATCGACCCGGAATGAGAATACTTGTCCCGGCTCAATCCCTAATTGTCCCGGGGCAAGTATATAATAAGCGCTCTGAAGATTGCTGGATGTACCGCTTGGTTTTAGATAATTTTGATACCCCCACGATTGGCTGGCGCTGGATCGCTGCTTTCGTCATATTTCTCTGTGCGCTTATCGGCTTCTCAACCGGTGTCTCACTGACGGAAAGACCTGACGTGGTTTCCTCATCTTACCTGGCAAAGGCATATTATAGCCTCGGGCTCTTCGTTGTAGGCGGCCTGGATATCGGCACACCAACCGGTGGACCTGTATTTGGCAGGATTCTACTCTGGATCGCTTATTTTGGTGCGCCACTACTCACCGCATCTGCTCTGGTTGAAGCAGTACTGATGGTTGTATCCCCTCAACGCTGGCATCTTAGTCGGTTGAGCAACCATATCGTAATCGTTGGTTCCGGTGATATGGCAACCAGTTACCTGAGGGTTCTACGAGCTTATAACAAGACCACGCAGGTCGTTGTCGTAGATTCTCAGATTGGTGCAGTACGCGAACTTGAACTGGCAGAAACATTCAATGCGACCATAGTGATCGGCGATGTCTCCCACGATTATCTATTGAAGCAGCTCAGATTAAAGCGCGCTCGAAGAGTAGTACTGCTGGGTGAGGATGACTTTCTTGCCTTCGAAGCTGCCAGCAAAATACTGAGACTCTTCCCCCATCTCGAATCGAAAATCGTCATTAACTGTTCAAGTCTTCGGTTTCTGAGGGCAATGCAAGAAACAAAAATTGCGAAACAATCGATTAGCTTCAACTCATACAATCTGGCAGCCAAGGGACTCATGAAAGATACCCTCCTGGATCATTTCAAGAAAACAGAAGGCAAAGATACGGTTGTTCTCGCCGGTTTCGGTTTATTCGGGCAGACGATTCTGGAGGAATTACAGGATAATGCCAGAGACCAGGTTGAGACTGTCGCAATTATCGATCTCGATGCCGAACGGCGAATACAGGTTGTCGAAGAACAGCAAATTCTTGAATCAAATTATCAACGAGAAATCTTTCAGGGCGATATTGCTCACCCTGAGGTCTGGCGCAATCTGCGTGAACAGATTGATCTGACAAGCGCAGAACCGGTTGTTATTCTCGGTACGGGAAATGCTGCAAATAATCTTCGCACTGCGCTCTGGTTGCGCCAAAAACATCCCAATGCGCTGATATTTACCCGAACCAACGATATTTCTGAGTTTGCGCTTGAAGTGGGCGTTGAACACAAGATCAATTCAATCAGTATCACCCAATTGGTTGAAGACAACATCCCGCTGGAATGGGTTGGGTGAATCAATATAGCTGAAAGTTGTCAGTTACGGTGGTACGAACCTGTTTACTTGTGTAACAGGACCAATGGAATCATCCTCTTGATGTTCAATTGATATTGCTCATAACGAGGTTGTTCACAAATCACGTACTCCCAGGCTGATCTTCTTTGATCAGCCACTATATTTGACGCCTCTACTTCGAATACCTCTGCTCGCAATTGCACCGCTGCATGGTTGTTTTGCTGAAGGTTAAAGTACCAACCTGGATTGACTTCCAGGCTTCCGTTTGAGGCAACCAGAAGGTATCCGCCTTCATAGGTCAGATACGGCATCGGGGTGACTCGTTGCCTCCCTGAACGATGACCAATTGTGGTCAGCAATAGAATATCAAGCCCATCCTACCTGGCTCCTATAATTCCATTCGTCTTCCTGTACAGCCACGCGTGAATTTTCGAAATACGAAGCATATTTGGTCGACCCGGAACATACTGGATATATTTTTTTGTATTTTTCTTCAAAGCTGATCTAACTCAGTTGCGCAGACGAAATGATCTCAGGTTAATACCCAATTCGACATCTGTCTTCAAGCTGACCAGTTGTTGACACTTCAGGGCCTCTGCCTTATTTGCCTGAACTTTTGCCACTGGACCTTCTGAAGTATCGTCACCCAGAATGCTTTCGAGTGATCCGTAATCACCCAGTAACCCTGCAGCAATCTTTTTGCCAACTCCCGGCACCCCTTTAATATTGTTACTCGCATCACCGGTCATCGCCCAGAATGAAACAAGTTGATCAACTTCAACTCCGTATTTTTCCCGGACCACCTCTGCAGTGATTTCGGTTTGTTCAAAATGGTTGAAGACCCTGATGTTGGTACATAATAATTGCAGAAACGATTTGTCGGTTGAGAGGATTATCGCCTCGCCATCGTTACGGGCGACTCCCACGGCAAGCGTGGCGATGATGTCATCCGCCTCATAGTTTTCAAGACTGAAGGAGCTGATACCCAACTCACTGAACGAGGATTCAAATTCATCCAGGTTTTCCATGAGTAATGACGGGGTTGGCTTTCTATTCAATTTATATTGCTCGTACAGCATATGCCGCCATGTTGTATCGTGACTGTCAAAAACGACACAGGCATGACTGGGTTCGTGCTGCCTCACTGCTCTTGCAACCGATCTTGATGCAGCTTCGATAACTTGTTGGATCTTGCCATCATCACCCGGTTGCGCTTCGAAAATTCGTCGAATCAGATTAAACGCATCCACCAGCAGTACCCGGGAAACAGTCATCCTCAGCCTTCAGTATCCAAGCGCCGCTCCGACATTGCGTGGATCTTTAATGCCACTGATCACGCCATCACTGATCATAATTGAATTGGCGTCACCAAGGCCTCGTCCATAAGGTATCTCCCTGAATCCAACGTGTCCCATTGACTTCAATATATCGATCGAATCCGGGGAGATTGCATGTTTGCCATACATAATCATATTGGGTTGCCATTGATGGTGAAATCGCCCCAGGGAGACGGCCTGATCGATGGGCATTTTGTGGTCAATTACATTTACTATTACCTGCAGCGCTGTTGTAATAATGGTCGACCCTCCAGGCGAGCCGGTTATCAACACCGGTTTGCCGTCCCTTGTTACAAGGGTAGGAGACATCGAACTCAACATGCGCTTGTTTGGTTCAATGGCGTTGGCTACCCGACCGATAACCCCGAACTGATTGGCAGTGTTTTTCTTGATGGAAAAATCATCCATCTCATTGTTCATCAATATCCCGGTACCGGGTATGACTATCTTATTGCCGTAGGAACTATTCAGTGTCGTTGTAAGTGCAACCATAATCCCATCTTTATAAACCGAGAAATGCGTTGTCTCCGTACTCTCCGCTGGCCAGGAGCCAAATCCAATATCCTTGCTATCTGTGGCTTTTTCATCGCTGAAATCTTCAAATCGCGATTTGGCATACCCCTTGTCGATCAGCATCTTCATCGGGACTTCGTAGTAGTCAGGGTCGCCGAGGTGTTCTGCCCTGTCTGCATAGGCGCGGCGCTCGGCTTCAACCATCAGATGGATTGTCTTTGCACTGGCAAATCCCATTGCACCTATATCAAACGGTTCCAGAATATTCAGGATCTGTTGCACCAGGACACCCCCTGATGACGGGGGACCCATCCCATAAATATCATATCCACGATAGGTGCCATGCACCGGTTCTCGCCATACCGACTTATAGCTGGCCAGATCTTCAATCGTTATTTCACCTCCACCTCTTTCCATCTCTTTTACGATGAGTTCTGCTGTCCTGCCCTTGTAGAATCCATCCCTACCGAGTTTTGATATTCGTTTCAGGCTCCTTGCAAGATCCGGCTGACGCCAGATATCACCCACCTCGTATGCTTCACCCTTATTTGAGAATTTGGCGACGGATGCCGGATATTTCTGCATACTCTTAAGCGCACGATTAAAACTGCGAACCAGATCGTGAGATAATGGAATTCCTTTCTCTGCAAGTTTGATGGCAGGTGCCAGTACCTTCTTTCTCGATAAGGTGCCATATCGATCCAAAAGAACCAGTAACCCGTCTACTGAACCCGGCGTACCGCTTGCTTTAAGGCTCGACCTTGACAGCCCTTTAATCACATTACCGTTTTCGTCCAGATACATATCTCGTCCGGCGGTCGAAGGCGCTGTCTCCCTGTGGTCCAGGGTTACAACCTGGCCATCTGCGAGACGAATGACGGCAAATCCACCACCACCGATATTACCCGCAGACGGATAGGCAACCGCAAGAGCAAAAGCGGTGGCCACGGCGCCATCAACAGCATTGCCGCCGTCTTTCATTATCTCAAGCCCTACAGCAGATGCATAAGCTGATCGTGAGGTCACCATTGCCTTATGTCCATAAGTCGCCTCAGGGCTGGCAGCATATGTTGATGCCACAAAAAACATCATTAATAAAACAATTACTCTCATTTGATTATCACTCAGTTCCGGATCAGATAGCTTAACATGCTCGTAGTGTTGAATAAGACATAAGATCGGATTAAGACTGGCTTGATCTCAAACCGGTGAGAGAACCTGTTATCATTTTCAGCATTGATGAATTTTCCCACTGACCAGATGAAATTAACGATCAAAGACGCACGAAGAATGACCCTCAACAGTCAGGGACTGTTGAAGCGAGAACAGTTGGGTCGTGGGATCAATGCGATACAGAAAACAATTGATCAACTCCACTATGTTCAGATTGACACTATCTCTGTCGTCGAAAGAGCTCACCATCATGTATTGCGTTCAAGAATCAGAAACTACAAACCAGAGATGCTCCACAAATTGCTCGCCGAGCGACGATCTGTATTCGAGTACTGGGCACATGCCGCATCCTATTTACCAATGGAAGATTATCGGTTCTATCAGCCGATCATGAAGGGATTTGCGGGAAAAAACCCTGGTCAGCCAAAGATACGAAAAGAAATCGTCCGACGGATTCAATCAGAGGGGCCTTTGCAGTCCCGGGACTTCGAAGCACCCGCTGGTCACAAATCTGGTGGCTGGTGGGACTGGAAACCTGCCAAACGAGAACTGGAATACATGTTCCTGTCGGGTGATTTGATGGTCTGTGAACGCCAGGGTTTTCAGAAGGTCTACGATCTCAAGGAGAACGTTATACCAGGTGCGCTGGACATATCCTGGCCAACTGATTCAGAAAGGGGTCAATTTTATATCAGGCGAATGCTTAAATCCCTGGGCCTGGCATCAGCGCGGGATATCGGCTATGCAAGACCGACACTGGTAAGACTATCAGGCATAAATATCCAGCCTGGCATCAACAGTTCATTGCCGGAAATGGTCGAATCGGGGGAAGTGACCCAGATCGAAATTGCTGGAAGACCTTATTATTGTTTAACCCGCACGCTCGATGAATTGCCAAAAAAACTTGGCCCAAAACGAGTCACCATTCTTTCGCCCTTCGACAATCTTGTCATTAACCGTCGAAGATTATTGGAGTTATTTAACTTCGATTATCAAATCGAGTGTTACGTACCTGCCAATAAAAGAAAATTCGGCTATTTCGCCCTGCCTGTTCTTTACGGAGATAGCCTGGTTGGCAGAATGGATTGTAAAGCTGAAAGGAACAACCGACTGCTCAGGATCAACAAAATATGGCTGGAACCGAAAACGAAACTATCTGAACAGCTTGTATCCGCTTTTGGCACTGCACTGACTGAATATATGGTTGATCTTGACGCAGACAGTATTTCAATTCAGGCGACGGAGCCAGAGGCCCTCAAGCAACAATTGGAAAAAAACCTGACCGCGTTGATCTGAAACGGGGAAAATGAATCAGATCTGAATGGCTCTTACGCTTAAGCACCCACCCCTCATCGAAAATCCAGATTGAAATGTTATTCCCCGATCACATACTGTAATCTCATTCCATGTTCAAAAATCCAATCGTTCCGTTATTTGCCTTTCTGCTCGGACTGTTTGCTTTCTGGTTTGGCATAGAAAGCCGTGAAGGCGACTTTGTAGGTAATATGCTGCCGGAACTCATCGGTTTCTGCCTTGAGGGGATATTCTTCATCGGAATCATTACCTGGATTCAGGAACGCAAGGATAAAGAGCGCAAAATCCAGCTAAAACAAAGCCTCGCAGGGGCAATCGGGTTTATCTGTCCCATAATCAACAGTTCCCTGCCTGAGCAAAACCAGATCAAGCTTCTTGGCAGTGATAACTGGACGCGACAGACAAGAACCAATGGCAAGTCTCTCAAAGACCTGCTGGCAAGCCTTGGTAAAAGCGAACTTGAAGTGACGACTGAACAGATCAAGGCAATACAGCAACTCCTGGCAACCCGCCTGTCTACGCTTGACTCACTCCTGGCTGTTTCAGCGGAACTTAGTCACGCCCACTTGTCTGCTTACAACATGATCCTTACCGAAATTCATAAAATCGCCAAACACCAGTATTTTGAATCGACCGAGCTTCGGCTCAGTTTCCAGAATCTCCTGCGATTGCTCACCAGTTTCAACAACGAGCCTGTTTAGGCAAAGCACGGCCAAACCAATAACAAATGAGCCTGGATTTACTGTTCAGCTTCAGTTCATCGGGTTAAGCCTCCATTCAGGTACCAGACGTCAAAGTAAGCCTCAGAGTTAATTGAACTGGACCTCCAAAATGAAAAAGCATCTGATTCTGACTTTCTTTGTACTCACTTCTATCTCTGGTCTCGCACTGCCAGTTCTGGGAAATCCAGGCAAACAATTTCATGGTTCACTGGACGCAGATGCCAGACACCAGATCAAAGAAAGACTCAGCCAGCAAAATAAAAAGCAGCGACGCAACAGAAAGCGAAGTTCCAGATCAGGCGATACGCCGGAAGTGAAATTTAAGGCGGCAAATACGTCTACCGAACACAAGCGTGTGAAGTCGACAAAGGTTCGACAAAAGCATCAGGCTTCACGTGGTGAAACTAAGCGCAATCACAATAATCGGCGATCCCACGATGTCAATCGCCACAAATCAAACAGATCGGATCACGTTCGGAACCATAGAAACAAGGATCGAAAGCATCGGGTCTCCAGCAATCACAACAGATCGGATAAGAGAATCCACAGAGTTAAAAAGTACCGAAAATCTGACAAGCGCCATGCAGTTCGCCATCACAAACGATCCACGAAACACCACGTCGCTTCAAGTAAGCACCGAAGAGCAAAAAAACACCACAACAGTCGTTGGGCTTTTGGTGCTTTCAGCCATCACAATAGCAGGCCCATTTACGGACGCCATGTTGAATATGGCAGTTATATCCATCATCCCAGGGACAGCGTAGACGGACGACACTGGTACAAGGCAGACGACTTTCGAACCAGAAAGGGTAAAAGTGTCGAAAGAAGAATTAACGTTGACGATTATGCAACCTCGCTAGAAATTGAAGGCACCGGGAGAGCAATGTATATAGATCGTGTCTACATTGAGTTCGACAATGGTCGCACCAGGCGTGCACCCGAATTGGAAGGATATTATGAAAAGGGAGATTACCGAATTATCAACTTTGAACACCAACGATATCTAAGGCGCATCTTCGTTGATATATCACCAGCACAGTACAAACGCGGTTACGGTAGAATCAACTACAGAAGACACTAACCACAATCCAAAGTGGCCAGGTTGCCGGTGCAGATAAATGGCGGGGCAGAAACAAATGTCAGATCCAGGCTGGAACAAACCTAGATCTGTCTGTCCCGACCCTCCCAGTAAGGTGCCCTGACCAGACGACGCTGGATCTTTCCTGAAGGCAGCCGGGGCAGATCATCAACGAAGTCGATGGTCTTGGGAGCTTTGAAGGTGGGGATTCGCTCTCTTACGAATCCAATCAGTTCTTCAATCATCTCCTCACTCGATGCGACCCCCGCTTCCAACTGTACAATAGACTTAACCTCTTCTCCCCATTCATCATTGGGCACACCGACTGTACATACATCCGCTACCGCCGGGTGTTTCAAAAGCACATCATCAGTCTCCTGAGGATAGATGTTGACGCCCCCGGAGATTATTGTCTCCGCACTTCGCCCCGTTAAAAAGAGATAGCCGTCTTCATCGAAATAACCCATATCACCCAGTGTAAAGTAATCTCCCATATAACTACTTGCCGTTTTGCCTTCATCCTTGAAATAGACAAATTTCTGCGGCGGCGCCCGGAAATAGATTGTTCCCACCTCCCCGGTCGCAACTTCTTTGCCATCGTCATCACAGATTTTGTTGTCAGCAGTTGGCGGTGCCTTACCGACCGTCCCAGGTTTCGTTAACCATTCCTCCGGCCCGATGAAAAAACCACCACCGCCCTCCGTTGCAGCATAATATTCATAGATCACAGGGCCCAGCCAATCCATCATTGCCTGCTTGACATGAACAGGACAGGGCGCGGCACCGTGAACTACATATCGCAGTGAGTTGAGATTATAGTTTTCTCTGGTTTCATCAGGCAGAGCCAACAGACGATGAAACATTGTGGCAACCATATGGGTATGGGTAATCTTATGATTCTCAACCAGGCTCAAGGTTTCTTCAGCACCCCACTTATCCATCATCACAATACCCACACCCGCAGCAATCGGCGCAGCGATATTAAAGGCCAGTGGAGCTGCGTGGTATGCGGGACCAGTGCACAAAGTGCAATCCGTCTCAGGATTAAAAGCAGCAGCAGTCTGAGCCGAACTTGCCGTTTGATTGACAACTGCTGTTGGAATCACCCGTTTGCGATAGACTCCTTTTGGTCGACCGGTCGTACCAGACGTATAAAGCATCTGGCTGCCAATCTCGGCGTCTGTGATATTGCTACTGTCGGCAGCATCGACGATGTCCTCATAGTTCTCAAAACCATCAATAGGTCCGCCGACTGCCAGACTCAGTCTGAGTTGATCACTATTATCAACAAGTGCATCAACAGCGGCTTGCTGACATTTAATGTCAGCGATAAAGGCTTTTGCTTCGCAGTTACCAACAATATAAGAAGCGTTGTCACCGGTTAAGTGCCAGTTAATGGGTGTTACCCTGAATCCGGCTCGTAAACAGGCATAATAAACCTCCAGGAATTCCGGTCTGTTTACCAGCAGCATCGCGACGCCATCATCCGGTTTAAGACCGGCGTCGCGTAACACTCGCGCGAGCTGATTTGCCCGTTGGTTCAAAGCACTGAATGTTCTCTCACCATATGCCGAAACGACGGCCATTTTGTCCGGCCGTTCCTGGGCATGAAATGCCAGGGTCATGCCAGTTAGAACCGCTTCTTCAAGTTTCAAAACTCCGCTCATACACTCTTTGCCTTCAACCACATCACCAATTTCTATGCTGCACATACAGATAAATAAGAGTGCATTATCTCTTTGCCTTGCGCAAGCGCCAGGCTGACCTGCAGCAGGTCCCCTGGTGAATTAGATTTTGTTATCTGGAAGAATCAGCAACACTTGCGGAGAATCTGGAGAGTTCCTGTCAAACAGCCTTCTCCGGGGTGGCGATCAGTCTCCTAGTGGACAATTTGCGTATCACCCAGCGGTTCAATACAACGACTGTCCTTGTTTCGTGCATTACCAACATAACCTGATACTGGCGTGATAGAGAGCGACATTCGTAGATCCGAGTGCAGTATTTCCTTCAGCTTTGACTCACTGGTACCTACATCCAGCCACTCAGAAATTTCATCTTTACCCAGGTGAATGGGCACTCTGGCATGTATCTCTTTCATGCTCGGTGGTGCAGCGCCTGTCACGATAGTACAGCTCTCAATGACCTGATCATCTCTTTGCCATCGGTCCCAGAGACCGGCAAAAGCAAATCCCGATTCTGACTCAGGTTTTATATGATAAGGGACTTTGACACCACCCTCTTTTGTCCACTCATAGTAGCCTGAGGCAGGTATCAGGCACCGCCGCTTTTTGAATGGTTCCCGGAACGCCCTGCTTTTGGAAAGGGTTTCAGATCTTGCATTAAACATCGTGTATTTTGTAGATGGTTCACTCGCCCAGAAAGGGACCAGCCACCAGCGCATGTCTCGAAGGTCCCACTCTCCTTCCTCCGTCTGGAGTAAAACAGGGATCTGCTCAGTGGGGGCAATATTGTAGCGGGTCGTAAGCTCAATATTCACCAATTCACCGCTGACAATCTCCATGATCAATTGTGTCAGGGGATCTGAAATAATGTTAAAGCGGCCACACATTTCAATGCCCGGAAATCTTCGCCACCTCAAGCATCTCCTGCTGAGATAACCGCCAGTCTGCGGCCCTGGCATTTTGATTGACCTGATCCTCTGATGTCGCACCTGCGATAACACTTGAAATATGCGGCATGCTCGCAAGCCAACTCATTGCCAGTTCAAGTAATGTATGGTCTCTTTCTCTTGCAAATGCATCGAGCGCCTCAACCACATCGAAGTTCTTATCAGACATCGCCGCTTCAGCACGAGCACCCATACCCGCCATCCTTGTACCCTCTGCCGGTGCTACACCTCTTTGATACTTACCGGTGAGCATTCCGCTGGCAAGAGGAAAGTACGGCAAAATACCAATGCCGAATTCTTGACAGGCCGGAACAACCTCACGCTCCAGTCTTCTGTCCAGAAGGCTGTAGAGATTCTGTGCAGTCACAAATCTGTTCAGGTTGTGGTGCTTTGAAATCCAGTCAGAATCTACAATCTGCCATGCGCTGAAATTCGAGTTTCCTATATACCTCACCTTACCGGCTCTGATCAGATCATCCAGGGCTCTTAAGGTTTCTTCAATAGGTGTTGACGGGTCAGGAATATGCTGCTGGTAAAGGTCTATATAGTCTGTTCCCAGTCTTTTCAGGCTGTCATCGACGGCTTGCATAATATAGCGACGGGAGGCGCCCTTTTTTCTGCCTTCGTCATCCATCTGATTGGCAAACTTTGTCGCTATCACAATCTGAGTGCGATCAAGACCCGCTATCGCAGCACCAAGAAATTCTTCCGACAACCCCCGCGGACCATAAACATCCGCGGTATCAAAGAAGTTAATACCGTTATCCAGCGCTGCAGCAACTACATCCGCTGTTCGGTCTTTATCGCATCTGCGCCCAAAATTGTTGCACCCTATCCCGACAACAGAGACTTTGAGTCCGCTCGAACCCAGGTTTCGATATTCCATTTCTTTTATTCCACTATTCTGGTGATCAAAGGGTAAAGCGATCACCAAGAAGATGTAAAGACCCAGGGAGGCAGGTGAGGTGCTAACTTCAGAAAAGCGGGTGACTCCCTGGCAGAATCCTTGATCTTTGGCACATTGCTGTACAAAACTGGGCCAATCCTGTAACTTTCGCGCTTCGCTCCGTCTATAGATTTGACTATTGGCGTGAAAAGGAAAGTCCCGCATCTTGCTGGTCTTTTTTTTTTGGATGCAGAAATGAAACACCTTTCCAATCTCAAAGATTATTCATCTGAAGAGATAAATCAGATTCTTAGTCTTTCGCAGACAATTAAGGCAAATCCGGCTGACTACCACAACGCGCTTCATCGTATGTCACTCGCCATGTTGTTCCAGAAAACCAGCACGAGAACCCGGGTTTCATTCGAGGCCGCAATGACAGAATTGGGAGGCCATGCGGTTTATATAGACTGGATGACGTCCAATTTCGTATTGTCAGGCATTGAACATGAAACGGAATACCTGTCTCGAAACGTTAGCTGCATCATGGCAAGACTCATGCAGAATAATGATCTTCAAAAGATCGTTAGTGCAAGCCAGGTTCCAGTTATTAACGGGTGCTGTGAAAAATTCCACCCCTGCCAGGCACTGACCGATATTCTGACCATGCAGGAACACATCGATGGAGAGTTGTCAGATGCAAAACTCGTCTACGTCGGCGTGCAGAACAACGTCTCCAACTCTCTGACCATCATCTGCGACAAGTTAAATATATCTCTGACGCTCGCCACACCGGCGCAGGAAGACAACGGTGAAAGCACAGACGCTGCAGTACAGAAAATCATCTCTACTTCAGACAGAATCACCCACACAGAAGATCCCCGGGCCGCAGTGCAGGGGGCAGATTTCGTCTACACGGATACCTGGATTGACATGCAGTACTTCAATAATCCTGATCATGCCGACGAGAACGAAGCAAAACTGAAGAAAATGATTCCATACCAGATCAACGCTGAGTTACTGCGGGGCGTCGACTGTAAAATCATGCATGACATGCCCATTCATGACGGATTTGAAATCTCAGCAGAAATGACAAGGGATCCCAGGGCGATTATCTATCCACAATCCGAAAATCGCATGCATGCGCAAAAAGGATTGCTGGTTTGGCTACTCACCGCGACTGACCAGAATTAGTCTGCCCGGTTACTCACGGGTAATTTTATATTGTCCGCCAGGAATTCAACCCAGTGTACTACCTGAGTACTGGCATGATTCTGAAGTTGGAGCTGACAACCCACGTTGCCTGTGACGATAATATCGGGCGTGTTTTTTTCAAGCTGATCCACTTTTCGGGTGGTGAGTCCATTGGCAATTTCAGGCTGTAGGATTGAATAGGTCCCCGCTGACCCACAGCAAAGATGTTTTTCTCCTGTTTCGATCAGTTCAGCACCGGCAGCGTTTAAAAGCGCTTCTATTGCGTCTGGCTTCTTCTGCCCGTGTTGTAGTGTACACGGCGTATGTACTGCGACTTTCAACGGCTCACAGGCAAACTGAAACCTGGAGAGATATTCGCTGACATCCAGCACCTTCGAGGCAATCTTTCTTGCTTTCTCATAGTACCCGGGGTCATTCTTCATGATTTCGGGATATTCCTTTATGGTGACACCACAACCACTCGCGGAAGAGAGTATCCAGTCTACTGCGTCATATTTCGAAAGCAGTTGATCAATTTGATCTTTCATATGAGTCATGGCGTCATCATGAGCTGATAGATGATAATCGAGAGCACCGCAGCAACCCTCCGAATCAAGATAACTCGTCTGGACGTCCTTTAGCGAAAGCAAATACTCAATCGCTCTTGTTACATTGGGTGTGGCGGCCTTTTGCACACAGCCCCGTAGTAGCAGGACCCGTTCCGTATCCGGTGAATCACTTTCATTAATCTCGTAACGACTGATCTTGTATCTGGGCGGTATCTTCCGTGCGAGACTGCCTGGCAACATGGGACTCAACACCTGAGCCAGTCGGAGTACAAAATTCAGCAGACCGGTCCGATTGATGGTTTTACGCAATGACCAGCGCATGAATCTCTGAATGAAAACAGGCGACTGTCTTTCCGCGATCATTTCTCTTCCGATATCAAGTAGACGACCATACCTGACACCTGACGGACAAACTGATTCGCAGGAGCGACAGGTCAGACAACGATCCATATGCACTGATGCTTTAGCTGATATTCGATCCTGCTCGAGCAGATTTTTCAGCAGATAGATACGCCCCCTTGGGCCGTCCAGTTCATCGCCGAGTAATTGATAGGTTGGGCAGACTGCATTGCAAAATCCACAATGCACACAACTGCGAATGATGCTCTCAGCTTCTTTCACTTCTGCTATGTTGCGCAGGTTTGGATGGACAACTGTCTGCATATTAGAAGTCCGAATACATCTTGCCAGGATTCAGAATGCCGCCAGGGTCAAATTGCTTTTTCAGACCCTTGTGTATCTCAAGGATATGATGATTCAGAGGGTGGAATTTGGCAGTTGTCCCATTACCTCTGATCAGAGTGGCATGTCCCCCTGAGTCTTCATCGAGCCTGGTCCTCGGTTCAAATTCAGGATCAGTGAGCCATCGCTGCCCCCCTCCCCAATCTACAAGTGCAGCATCTTCAAGGTAAACCGGATTTCCCGGTGAGACTGAAATCCGCCAGATATTCAGGACATCGTCAAAAATCTCGAGACTGTCAATTCTCTCCCAGATATCTGATCTGTCCCGTTCTCCACCTAACTTGACGATCTGACTTTTTACAGAATTCGCCGCACCGCTGAACCTGATATAGAGTCGGTTTGCATAAAAAGCAGATGCGGAAACAGGCGTAGATTTTGAGAATAAATCAAGCATTATCTTGTATGCCCTATCGAGAGGCAGATCAAGCACGCAGGTTTCCTCCAGCTCCGGTTTTGGCAGCACCTTGAGGCTGACCTCGGTGATAACCCCGAAACAGCCCATGGATCCAACCATCATTCTGGAGACGTCATAACCGGCCACATTTTTCATGACCTGCCCGCCAAAGGACAATTCACCCAGACCATTGATTATATCGGTACCAAGCACATAATCTCTTGTCGCGCCTGCATACACTCGTCTGGAACCGGATATACCGGTTGCAACTACGCCACCTATAGTATCAGCACCCGAGAAGACAGGCGGCTCAAAGGCAAACATCTGATTTTGTGAATCCAGTACTTCCCTGGCTTCGGCAATGGTCGTGCCTGATCTCAATTGAATGATCAGTTCCGAAGGCTCGTAATGTACGATGCCGGTATTCGAACTTATATCAAGTTCATCCAGGTGATCGAGATCTGCACCTAGAAATTTCTTACTGTCACCACCCTTGATTCGAAGAGGCCTGTTCGCGGCTCTTGCTGCTTTGATCTTCAGGATGATGTCCTGGCAATCTGCTGAACCAGACAAGCTAAAAACGCTCCAGCTCAGGGAATTTCTCCTGCCCGCGACTGATACGCATGGCTCCAAATTCCGCACATCGGTGCAGCGTCGGTACCGCTTTCCCGGGATTGAGGATGGCTTTGTCATCAAAGACTGATTTGATACCGTGAAATACACTCAGTTCCGTTTCGGTAAATTGAATACACATCTGGTTAATTTTTTCGATACCCACCCCATGTTCGCCAGTGATAGTGCCGCCCTTCTTAAGGCATTCCTCAAGAATCCTCGCACCAACCTCTTCGGCTCTTTCCAGTGCCGAAGAATCACTCCCATCGAACAAAATCAGAGGATGCAGATTACCATCACCGGCATGAAATACATTCGCGATCTGCAATCCGGAAGCTGCGGACAGTGCAGCTATTTTGGTCAATACCTCACCGAGCTCACTTCTTGGAATCGTACCGTCCATACAAAAATAATCTGGTGAAATTCTGCCTACAGCCGGGAATGCAGATTTTCTTCCCCGCCAAAGTTGTTCCCGATGTGATTCGTCCCGGGCAACCTTCAGATGGCGAGCCCCGCGAGAATTCAGAACTTCCATCAGGCGTTCCAGTTGCTGATCTATCTCACCTTTGCTGCCATCAAGTTCACATAGAAGCAACGCCTCAACATCGGTTGGATAGCCAACATTGACAAAATCCTCCGCAGCCTGAATAGCCAGTTTGTCCATCATCTCCAAACCAGCCGGAAGAACACCGCCAGAAATAATCTCGCCAACTGTTTCTCCGGCGACCGAGATATCGTCGAAACCCGCTAATACAACAACTATGTCCTCAGGCATGGGCAGAAGCTTCACCGTCACCTCAACGACAATACCAAGCATCCCCTCTGAACCGTGCATCAGTGCAAGCAGATCCAGGCCAGGTGAATCGAAGCCATTTCCGCCCAACTCATAGAGATCCCCAGTCGGCGAAATCACTTTAAGTTTGCAGACATTGTGCACAGTCAGACCATATTTCAGACAATGAACACCACCGGAATTCTCAGCCACGTTACCGCCAATTGTGCAGGCAATCTGCGATGACGGATCCGGTGCGTAATAAAGCCCCATTGATCTGACATGATTGGATATTGCCAGATTGGTCACACCCGGTTCGACGGTTGCAAGCAGATTGACATTATCCACATCAAGAATTCGATTGAATTTTGCGAGACTGAGTAACAGCCCCTGGGGATGAGGCAACGCTCCTCCTGATAGACCGGTACCAGCACCCCTTGCCACCACTGGCACCTCGAATTCGTTGCAAATACGGACAATGGCTTGAATCTCCTCCACAGTTTCAGGCAGGGCAACGAATCGCGGCGTGGCTTTCTTAACTTCCAGTCCATCACTCTCATAGACTTTTAACCGTTCACTATCAGTGATGATATGTCTGCAGGCCAGACTTAATTGTTCTTCAAATTTTCTCAAGGTGGCAAAGTTCTGATGTGCAAAGCTGTGAATTGTACATCGTTATTGACTCAAACTCCTTCCCGCTTTTCTTGTATACTGTGCGTCCTTCATCAACAGCAGTTTTCGGAGTTTTTATGCCCATTCACACCGTCGAAGAAATCCTGGATGACTTTCGTCAGGGAAAGATGGTCCTGATTATGGATGATGAAGACAGGGAAAATGAAGGTGATCTGATCATCGCTGCTGATGTAGTCACACCGGAACATGTTACTTTTATGGCAAGAGAGGCTTGCGGCCTTATTTGTCTGACGCTCACGGAGGAGCGCGGAGATCAACTCAATTTGCCACTCATGGTTGAAAGGAATAATTCGCTTCATGAGACGAATTTCACCGTATCCATCGAAGCGGCGGACGAAATCACCACCGGTATCTCGGCTGCTGACCGAGCAAAGACCGTGAGAACAGCGGTGGCCAAAAACGCCCGGCCATCAGATCTGGTGATGCCAGGTCATATATTTCCGCTCATCGCCCAGGCAGGTGGTGTGCTGACCCGAGCGGGTCATACTGAAGCAGGGTGTGACCTGGCCCGTCTGTCAGGATACGAACCAGCTTCGGTGATTGTCGAGGTAATGAATGAAGACGGTACCATGGCCAAGCGACCGGAACTGGAATCATTCGCAGAAAGGCACGGCATCAAGCTCGGGACCATCGCAGATCTGATTCACTACCGTACGCTGAATGACAGAACAATAGATCTAGTAGATGAGAAAGAAATCCAGACCGCTCACGGTGAATTTACTCTCAAGACCTACACTGACCGGATATCCGAATCCGTACATCACGCCATCATCAAGGGAGAGATAGAGGAAAGCGAAGCCTGTCTTGTCAGGGTTCAGACCATCAATGTATTAAGAGATGTTTTCAGCACTGAGAGACCGGGATTCAAGAAGACCTGGTCCATTTCTGAATCTCTGGCCAGAATCGCCGCTGAAGGAAAGGGTGTTCTGGTTGTTGTTGCCCAACATGAAACCCAGGCAAGCACATTGGCAGAGGTTACCCATTTTCCAGATCCACCACCGGAACAAAGAGCAACAGCAGGTGTGCACCGGGTCATTGGGACCGGTTCACAAATCCTCCGGGATCTTGGGGTCGGCAAGATGCGTCTTTTAAGTTCACCCACTCGCTTCAATGCAATCTCAGGATTTGATCTTGAGGTCGTAGAATTCGTGGAAAACGATTAATTGTCCCCGACAAGGACAGACAATTGACGGAACAACTGAGAATCAAAATAAAAACAGAGGACGATCCCCCGCCGCTTGCAAAAATTTTTGCCAACAAATTTTCGAAGGCGATGGACCATCCGGACTGGTTGAAAAAACTTGATGGGTTCACAGGATGCTTTGCGCTGGCATCTTCAAAAAATCCCCAGTCCATCACCATCGACATTACCCGTGATACTATTTCTATCCTCGGTGGTATAAAGCCAAACGCAACAATTGTGATTCGCATGGATTTCAACAAGCCTGGCAAACCGAAAGTCGAAGGCTTATGGCGTCATCCGCTTTTAGCATTGAATGTATCTAAATTGCTTGAATTCCCTTCAGTTAACTGGATCGATGCCGCCGGGTCTTTCTGGGAGAAGAACCACGATTATCCGGGTTTCCCCAAAGGGATAACAATCCATAGCAAAGATGAAAATCAAGAACACAATCTGGGTCAGGCGCCTTACGAAGTTTATATATCGGGGAGCTCGGATCAGATAGCTGAAGTCTTCGATGGCAATAACGTTTTTGTACAGGCTGTCATTTCAGGCAGGCTTAAAGCCAGATCAAGTTTTGAACACGCGACAATTCTGAGCGATGTAACTCTGCAGATGATGATGGGTGAACGCTAGATGGAAGATAAAGAACTCCTTGAATGGCTGGATCGCCACCATGTTGATGTCATCCGGACTCATGCAACCACATTAGACGGCCCTGGCATTGGCAAGCATCTCAGACGCGCCAAGTTTTTGTCATGCCTGCCCGGTGGGCACGCCATATCAGACATGGCACTGACAATGGACATACACGGCTCACCCCATATGACCATGTGGCACCATCAGCGAGAATCCAATCTAGGTGATTTCTTTCTGAGACCGGATCTTTCAACGCTGATTTCTGATGGTACAGACTCCAGTCTCGGTCATTGCATCGCCGACTTTACGAACAATAAAGGTGAACCACTCGAACTCTGTCCCCGATCAACACTAAGAAAAATGGTAGATGCCATTTATGATCTGGGGTTTTTGATTAAAGCTACTTATGAACTGGAGTTCTTCGTTTTCAGGGAATCATTTGAAGAGATGAAATCTTCCAGGTATAAAAGTCTGACTCCCCTCTCAGCCAGTGGTTGGGGAGGCATCTACAATCTTCGAAATGCCTATCTTGCCAAACCTCTCATGAATGAAGTCACCAAGCGTATGGCATGGCAGGGAATTAACTGGGAAGGTTGGAACGATGAAACCGGTACGGGGCAGCTTGAACTGAATCTTGAACCCACCGATCCACTGACTGCGGCAGATAACGTAGTCAGAACCAAGCAAATCCTGTACGAGGTGGCATCCGACCTGGGTATGGCGGTTACCTTCATGCCCAAACCAAAACCAGGCTATAGCAGTGGTATGCATATTCATCACTCCCTCATTGAGCGGGAGTCAGGTAAAAGCGCTTTCTATGATGACAATGCCGAAGATAACCGGAGTAAGCTGATGCATCAGTGGATTTCCGGATTAATCGCCACCCTGCCCGGGGCGGTTGCATTCCTCTGCCCTACCGTAAACTCATTTCGCCGTTTTACCCAGTATTCGGCTGTTCCGATGACGAGTACCTGGGGAGAAGAAAACAAATCAACCGCACTAAGGACCATATCACGTTCAGAATCTACCTCTCGTATTGAACACCGGGTCGGCGCAAGCGATCTCAATCCCTACCTTGCTTTGTCAGTCATTCTGGCAGGGGGCCTGGCAGGTGTTCGTGAAGATCTTCCGAAGACAGAGGAATATACAGGCCTTGCCTGGGGATTACCTGAATCGGAGTCCGATTTGCCAAATTCAATTTCGAAAGCGGCGAAGATACTGAAATCGGATACGCGACTGGCTGACATTCTGGGCGGGAGTAATATCGAATACTGGGCAAAAACCAGAGAAGCAGAGTGGCTCGCTTTTCATACAGAGGGAGCGGATGCACTCAGCAGGGATACAACCCGCTGGGAGCTCGAAAGATACTTCGAGATGATCTAGCGCGGCCAGTCACCTAACGACCCTTGCATAGGTATAATCAGGGTCCGGGCCAAATACCCGCCTGACAGCACCCTTGAGTTTCGAATGTTTCACATAGGCAGAGCCGGTCTCCGCCATCGGTAGGACTGGCACTTCTTCAACAATGATGCGCTGTAACTCAGCCGCAGCTTTCATTCTCTCAACCGGTGCAACCGATACCTGAAGTTTTTCCAACCAATGGTCGTACTCGGCGCTAACATATCGGCCACTGTTATTAACGTTATGGGAAGCAAGGAGATCTGCGTAGGTCACAATATCGTCGAAATCCGGGTACCAACTGGAGAGCGCTAGATCAAAGGTGCCTTCCGCTCTTTTGTTAAGATACTGTTTGAAAGTTTGTTGATCGACTTTTATGTCCAGTCCCAGTGTCTGTTTCAATCGCCCCTGAAAGTACTCTACGATTTTAGCCCCTGTCGGAGAAGTCACTGACAACACTGTCAGCGATGGCAGCTTATCAACACCCAACTCAACCTTGGCTTCTGATATCAGTTCCACAGCACGCTCAATCTCCAGCTTCGGTTTTGCAACCGGGTACTCGTCAACGAAGTTCCCCTTCACCCCCTGTACCCAGCTTGGGAAGAAGGTATAACTGGGTCGATAACCAGGGATGGCGATGACTTTGTTTACAAATTCATCAGAATCAAAGACAAGACGCACAGCCTGTCTGATTTTCTTGTTGGCGGTTGTCCTACCCGGCATGGAATTGAACCACAAATACGCCAGTCCGCCTGAGACAAAAGTATGAAGTCGAAGCCCTTGTTCCGCTGCATCCCTAACTGTCTCTGCACCCAATCTGGCAAGGGCGATACTGCCATCTCTGAACAGGTTCAATCGGGTTCTGTTGTCTTCCGTGATATAGCCTATGTTGATTGTCTTCAGGTTAATCTTGTCTTTATCCCAATACTGCTCGTTCTTGCTCAAGCTCAATTTTGATCCATGGACCCAGTGGTCAAGCTTAAAGGGTCCGTTAAATAACAGGTGCTCAGCTTCAGATCCGTATTCAGATCCCCTGGACTCGTAGAAAGACTGCTTGATTGGATAGAAAGCGGAATGAACCATGACGGCAACGCAATAGCCGCAAGGATACTCAAGTTCTACACTGAGGGTTGAGTTGTCCAGCGCCGTGATTCCGAGTTCTTCAACTGGCAACTCGCCTTTTTGAATTTTTTCCGCGTTCTTGATCGGATGCATGATTGAAGCGTATGGCGCAGCGTTTGCCGGATCGTTTAACAACCGCCATGAGTAGACAAAATCTTCAGCCGTGAGTCGTGTGCCGTCGCTCCATCTCGCATCGTTGCGAATGTGAAAGGTTATATTATGTCCACTGGTTTCCCAGGATTCAGCAACACCGGGGCTAAGTCGCCCCCGCCTGTCATACCTTACCAGTCCTTCGTTGACATGACCCAGGATGAAAAAACTCACCAGGTCGGTGGTTCTGGTACTGTCCAGATTCGGTGGTTCCTGCAACAGGGCGATTGTGATCGACTGATTTTGGTAGTCGACGGCCGAAGCAATTGCATTAAACGAAGCGAACAGACAGACCAGAAGCGTACAGCTAACTCGCATTAAAATATTCCTCTGACAAGGTGTACCAAACCCGGGAGCACACTATCCCATAGATTAAGTTATTTCACATGTATGGGCACCCATCATGCGAAATATGAATCAACTGACAAAACGCTGTCAGTAATGACTGACATAGCACTCGCAAACTGGTGCAAACAATGATCAACTACCCTGGATGACATCAGGAGTCGAGGTTTTGTTCTGGCAAAACACATCACCAGCGCCCGGGCACTGTTTCTATTCGATACGAATGGCGACAAGAGATGAGTCATTCCCCGGATTCAGTATCGGCTAAGGGCTCTTTACACAAAGCCGCTGAGGGCTCTTTACAAAAAGCGGCTGAGGGCTCTTCACAAAAGCAAGCTGAGGGCTCTTCACAAAAAGCCGCTGAGGGCTCTTTACAAAAAGCCGCTGAGGGCTCTCTCACCCTTTTCCATCCGTTGATACGGGGTTGGTTCAGTGAGAAATTCGGGGAACCAACAGATATCCAGCATCAGTCCTGGCCCAGAATCTCAAGCGGAGAGAATCTCCTCATCACAGCCCCCACCGGTAGCGGGAAAACCCTGACAGCATTCCTCTGGGCAATTAACCAGTTTCTAACAGGTGAATATCAGACCGGCGCCAGCCGCGTCCTCTACATAAGCCCTTTGAAGGCATTGAACAATGATATTCAGCGAAATCTGCTGATACCTCTCAGCGAACTCAGATCGCTCGCAGAAACCAGTGGTATTGAATTCCCACTCGTCAAGGTCCAGACAAGGAGCGGAGATACAGATGCAACTGATCGAAGGAGGATGCTGCATCACCCTCCCGAAATTCTGATTACGACCCCGGAAAGTCTCAACCTTTTGCTCTCATCAAAAGGTGGGCAGCGTATTCTCTGTGATTTCAAAACTGTAATACTCGATGAGATTCACGGTGTCATTAGCAGTAAACGGGGTGTCTACCTCACTTCAGCCATAGAAAGACTGGTGAGTTATTCCGGAGAATTCCAGCGAATAGCGCTTTCCGCAACGGTTAACCCCCTGGACCGGATCGCCCGGTTCGTAGGAGGATACAAGAGACTCCAAAACGATCAATTCGAAGCAAGAATCGTCAATCCTATTTCATCGAATGCAATAAAGAAGTTTCAGGTAAATGTTCGCTATCCTGAAGACACGGCCAATCGCCCGAATGATGAGAAAGTCTGGGACAGCCTGGTACCGGATTTCGTCGACAAAATCAGGAAAAACAGGTCCACACTCTTGTTCGTCAACAGTCGCGCACTCTGCGAGAAGATCACGTTCAAGATCAATAACGCAGCCAATGAGACCCTCGCTTATGCTCATCATGGCTCGCTCTCCAGAGAGATCAGGAATGAGGTTGAACACAAACTAAAGGCAGGCGAACTCTCGGCAATCGTTGCGACCAGTTCACTTGAGATGGGTATCGACATCGGACATCTCGATGAAGTCATACTCATCCAGTCACCGGACGGCATTTCATCAGCGATTCAAAGAATCGGTCGGGCGGGTCATGGCGTTGGTGAAACCAGCCGCTCGACCATTTATCCCACTCATCCAACTGATTTCATCGAAGCTGCTGTTCTCAGCAAAGCCGTCATGGAAAGAGATATCGAACCTACAAGGACGGTCGATTGTCCGTTGGATGTACTCGCCCAGATTATCATTTCGATGGCAGGCACAAGTGAGTGGGATATCGACGAACTCTTTATCGAGCTTAGGCGATCCACTGCATTTCACAGCCTCACCCGAATGCAATTTGATCTGGTACTCAATATGTTGTCTGGTCGATATGCTGAGAATCATATTCGTGAGCTTAAACCACGAATAATCATCGACCGCCAGTCGAACACCATTTCGGCCCGCTCCGGCGCACTGTTGTCACTCTATCTGTCCGGGGGCGTAATACCAGACCGGGGTTACTTTCAGCTACGTCACGAGGAATCAAATGCTCGTATCGGTGACCTGGATGAGGAATTTGTCTGGGAAGCAAATATTGGTAAGGTTTTTTCGTTTGGCACCCAATACTGGCAGATCAAGAAGATCACCCATACTGACGTCATGGTTGGCCCTGCCAAAGCCACCGCGGTTGCCCCGCCTTTTTGGAAAGCAGAAGGATTAAACCGAAATTTTCACTACGCTGAAAGGGTCGGGAATTTTCTTAAATTCGCTGAAGAAAATATCGACAGCCCTGATTTCCAGGAACAGTTAATAGAGAATCATTTTCTGGAACCTGTACTTGCCAAAGAACTCGTGACATTACTAAGCAGTCAGCGGGATCATTGCAACGCAAGATTACCTCATCGACATCACCTTTTGATGGAAACAACCCGGTCTGCTCCCGGTAGAGCTTCGGGCAATCAGCTAATTTTGCATACTGGCTGGGGTGCTGAAGTTAATCGGCCATTCGCCATGGCGATTGAAGCCGGTTGGCGAAGGAAATGGGACGATCAGCCAGAGATATATGTGAGCAATGAAAGTCTTGTTGTGCAGCTTCCCCACGATATCAGCGCCAGTGAGTTACTTTCCCTCGTTCCGGTCAATGACATTGAAGATCTACTGAGAGACAGGTTGGAAGGTTCCGGTTTTTTCGGCGCCCGATTTCGTGAAAACGCTGGTAGAGCATTGTTGCTGTCCAAGGGGAGATTTAATGAAAGAAAACCACTTTGGATGAGCAGGCTTCAATCCCAGAAACTCCTGGATTCGGTTATGAAGTTTGAGGACTTCCCCATACTGTTGGAAACATGGCGCACCTGCCTGCAGGATGAATTTGATCTGGAAAATCTCAGGATTGTGCTGGATGAACTTGTCAGCGGAATTATCCAGGTCTCCGAAGTCACGACTTCAAGTCCAAGCCCTTTTGCTCGCACCGTCGCATGGGGTCAGATCAATGACTACATGTACATGGACGATCAGCCTAAATCACTGAAGACATCCAATCTGCGAACCAGTCTGTTGGAAGAGGTCGTCTTTCAACCGGGCATCAGACCTGGTGTTCCCGGGCAAATTGTTGATTC
>CAZJRI010000001.1:12093-55012 GCA_964548025.1 uncultured Pseudomonadales bacterium | reverse complement strand
GAACCGAACCGGGATATTGCCCTGATAGCACAGAAGAACTGGTTGAGTGGGTGAAAGAACGCACTGCCATTCCAATAGATGAGTGGGATAAATTGATAGAGCAGTCGCAAGAGGACTTGCGTGAGCTCGATGACAGGCTCACAGTGATGGACATAAATGGACATAAGCTCATCGTCGCAGCACAGGATGAGGAGCAGATCAGGGATCACCTTGACGATATCAACCTGCCTCACCTCGCAAACTGGCTGCAGTATTACGGACCTGTATCAACCAGATTTATTGCTGCAAAAACGGGAATACCCGAAGCCGACTTAGAACCGCTACTAAAAAACCTGTTTGAAGAGCGATTCATCATCAGAGGTCAACTGATCCTGGACGATGAAGGAGAATACTGGTGTGATGCGGATAATTATGAAATTCTGCTAAGACTGGTCAGGCATCAGGCCAGGGTCAGTTTTGAACCCCGCGAGATTTCTGAACTCACGCCATTTTTATTCAACTGGCAAACCCGGTTCAAGAACAAAGACACTTCTGAGCAGTTATTCGAAACCGTCGAGAATCTGCGCTGCTATCCCGCCGAGGCGGGTTCGTGGGAGCGTGAATTGCTTCCCGCAAGAATCAGGAACTACCGGAATGACCAGCTTGATCTTCTCTTTCAGGAAGGCAATCTATATTGGACAGGCAGCGAAGGCTCCCATATCAATTTCACGTTTCGCGAAGATCTGGATCTGATCGGTGAAGTGACCGAATCATCCGGGGACGACGTATCGGAACTCTTTCCGGATGAATATAGCCGCTATGATTTCGGGACCCTGATCGACAGGCTCAGGGACGCGTCATCAGAAGGGAGCGAGTATCGGGCGAGCAATCTGGCAGAAAGTTTATGGTCTCTGGTCTGGCAGGGCGAGATCAGCAACGATTCAATGGGAGCCTTGCGAAAAGGTATTGAATCCAAGTTCAGGACAAATGAACTTTCGAACTCGTTAAAGCAGAGAGAGACCCGGCGGTCCCGCCGCTCTGGATTCAATCAATGGCGTAATACAATACCTTTTTCAGGCAATTGGTTTCGACTCCCAAAACCAGATAAACCACGAGATTTACTCGAAGAGGAAGAACTTAAGAAAGATCGGGTACGAGTTCTGCTTGATAGATATGGCATTGTATTCAGAGAGCTTCTGCAACATGAACTACCGGTCTTACAATGGCGCAACATATTCAGATCATTACGGCTCATGGAACTATCAGGTGAGGTCTTTTCCGGTTATTTCTTCTCCGATATAACGGGACCACAGTTTATTTCGCCTGAAGGTCTGCGATTCTTACAGAGCGACGACAGCAATGAAATATTCTGGATCAATGCAACAGACCCAGCTTCAAGTTGTGGTATGTCTTTGCTTAACCTGAGGAACGTTCTGCCTCGTCGCCTGAACTCAAATCATCTGACATATCACGGCAACGAATTAGTCATGGTGACATCGCGCAACGGTAAATCACTTGATATCAGAGTCCCGGCAGATCACCCGGACCTTGAAATGTATTTTGGCTGTTTACAACATCTCCTCTATCGATCATTTCAGCCAGTGAAAAAGGTAACGATTGAATCGATCAATGACATCCCAGCAAGAAAAAGTCCTTACCTGCCCAGATTGGAAAACAGCTTCGAAGTAGTATCAGACTACAAGTCGATCTACCTCCAACGAGATCTTGGTATATGACTTGTACTGTAATGGCACTTACTTTAAGAGAGGACATTGTTAGCATTGGGTAGGTGGGAGTTTGTTTCCAGAGCGTGGAGCCCGTGCTGAGCGCACAGAAGGGGGCCGCCCAGGTGAGACTACAGGCTCCTGAGTAAGCGAAGGGAGTCGCCATTGCGACCACGGGTGTGCTAAGGAAACAAACTCCCACCTGCTCAATGCAAATCAATAGTCAAACACCTTAAGTAAGTGCCATTCACTTGTACTGAATTTTAGGGCAGTACCCGTTTCATCTGGTCAATAGCTTATACTCTCTTAGCAAAACGAGAGGATTTATATGAAATCAATGCTAATGAGTCATCCCGACTGCATGAATCATCGGATGGGTAGACATCCAGAGAGACCTGAACGTTTGCAGGCAGTGATGGACCTGATGGAACAATCTGGTATTGCCAAAGAGATGCGAAATATTCAGGCAAGTGAAGTAACGAATTCCGATCTGGCCCTGGTCCACCCGATGACCCATATCAGCTTTATTGAAGGCAGTGAACAGAAAGACAATATCGTTCTGATAGATCCTGATACTTTCATGAGCGAGGGCAGTACCCGGGCAGCCAAGCTGGCAGTCGGAGCCGTCGTTGAGACTACGAGAGAGGTGCTCGAAAACAACATAAAGCGTGGTTTCTGTGCAATACGACCACCTGGTCATCACGCCGAGCTTGCCGCTGCAATGGGATTTTGCCTGTTTAACAATGTTGCAGTTGCAGCCAGGGTCGCCCTTGATCACCCGGATATTAATCGCATAGCAATTTGTGATTTTGACGTACACCATTGCAACGGCACCGTCGATATATTCAAAGAAGACGAGCGGGTTCTGGTTTGTTCAAGTTTCCAGGACAATTTCTATCCAAACAGGTATCTTGATTTCAGCAATGAGCACATCATCATCACCCCGTTGGCAGCAGGGACATCCGGCAGTGACTTCAGGCGTGCGATAGAACAACAATGGCTATCGGAAATCCAGTCTCATGATCCAGATCTTATCTTCATATCAGCCGGGTTTGATGCCCATCGAGATGATCCACTCGGTGGACTTAATCTGATCGAAGAAGATTATCGTTGGATAACCAGAATGATTGTTGAATTAGCAAATTCTCATGCAGCCGGGCGAATAGTCTCGACCCTTGAAGGTGGATATGACCTTGATGCCCTTGCTCAATCTTCCCTTGCACACGTTGAGGAACTTATCCTCTAGCCCGAACGTAGATCTCCTTAATTCCACTGCGTGAAAAGGATCTGCATTGCACTGGGGAATCATTAACCCTCTGCAATCCAAGTAGATCTAGATTCTCATTGACTAACATCGAATTAGGTGGTTCTATGCGTGCCTTTTTCATGCATCAAAACTATGGCTGGATTCGACCTGTCTAAAACACTACAGACTGTGGGTGAATACTGTTCGTCATCATTAGACACTATGATGGAGCGGAAACCTATATGCTGAAAGTCGTTGTATTACTGACTTTAACAATACTCATCGGCTGTTCTCCAGATGAAGTGCCCGAGGTTGATGATCAATCGATCAGGCCCGCCAGGATTTTTCTGATCTCGGAAAACCAACAGGTTATCAAACATGAATTCGTGGGTCGGGTCGATGCTGCACAAACGGTAGACATGTCATTCGAAGTGTCCGGACAACTGGCGGAATTACCCATTCTTGAAGGGCAAACGGTCGCCAAAGGTACCTTGATTGGCGCTCTGGATACCACAGACTTCGAGTTATCGGTACGAGAAGCTGGTGTTCAACTGAAACTCGCTTCCCAGGACCTCAAACGAAAAGCAAAACTATTGGCTGAAAAAGGTATTTCTCCGTCAGTCGTTGACGATGCACGTGCTGTCTATGAACTTAGGCAAGTTAGACATGATCAAGCTCGCGAAGCACTGGCAGAAGCGAAGATCGTGGCGCCTTTTGAAGGCTATATTGCAAGGCGTTATACCAATAACCATGTCAATGTCCGTGCGGGTGACAAAATTGTCAGGATCAATGATTTAAGCGAGTTATTCGTTTACGCCAGCATCCCGGAAAAACTGGCGGCAACGGTAACCCCGGATCGAATCCTGTCACAGAATGCGAGGTTCGCGTTCGCGCCTGGTGAGATGTTCCCGCTGAGCATTCGCGAGAATACTGGCGAAGCTGACGAGATTGCACAGACCTACCGCGTAACTTTCGTCATGCAAACCCCCGAAAACAAAAATATTTTGCCTGGGATGACGGCTACTGTCGAGGTTGAGATTACCGCAAATGCGGATGATCTACCGACCATTACCGTGCCCATTGCATCTCTGGTAACCAACCCGGACAAGACCCTCTTCGTTTGGATGTTTAATCCGCAAACGCAGATGGTAACCAAACAGAGCGTTGAAATAGGGGCGCCCGTGGACCAGGGCGTACCAATAATCACCGGCCTAAAAAATGGTGATCTCATTGTCGCATCTGGCGCCAGCCAGCTTCAGGCTGGCATGAAGGTTCGCATGCTGGACAAACCGACAACCGAAATCTGATGAAAAACATCGGCCAATGGTCAATCGAAAATTCTCTCTATCCCTGGATAATCATTTTCTCCTGTCTGCTGGGAGGACTGTACGGCATCGACAATGTAGGACGATTGGAAGACCCAGAATTTCCCATCAGCACCGCTTATATCATTACGATGTATCCCGGCGCTTCTGCATTGGAAGTCGAGCAGGAAGTCACAGATGTGATCGAATCCGCCTTACAGGAGTTACCCTACGTTGACAATATAACGTCCAAATCCTTACCAGGGCGCTCCGAAGTCCAGGTAGATATGCTGGAACAATTTGCTGGCGATGATTTACCACAGATCTGGGATGAACTGCGTCGTCGCGTGAGTGAAGCCCATAATCGGCTTCCACCTGGAACGGGTGTGCCGATCGTTGAAGATGATTTTGGTGATGTCTACGGTGTACTGTACGCGATAACTGCACCGGGATATTCAGCAGCCAACATATCTGATATGTCGCGGCAATTGTCTACAAGATTAAAACTGGTACCCGGTGTCGCAAAGATCGAAACAGCGGGCGAACCTTATGAGGCGATTTTCGTTGAGGTTGATCACGAGCGGTTAGTGCGCCTCGGAATTCCTGTGGACAGATTATTTGCGAGTATTGCACAGGAGAACCAGGTAATTGATGCCGGTTCAGTTGCCTATGGTTCAAGACGTTTTACGATTGCACCGAAACTGGCATTCGACAGCGTTCAGGCAGTGGGTGATATGCGAATCGGTCGACCCGGTTCAACAGAAGTACTTCGTCTGTCAGATATCGCAACCATCTCAAGGGGACCGGTCGAAATTCCACCTCAGATTATCCGCTTCAATGGTGAACCAGCATTTACAGTCGGTGTATCCGTAACGCCAGGGCTTAACGTTGTCAGCGTGGGCCGACTGATCGATGAGCAGATGCAGCTTATATTGCGGGAGCTACCTTTAGGAGTAGAGGCTCATCCGATCTATCTTCAGCATGAAGTGGTCAGCGACGCGATTGATACCTTCCTGCGAAACCTGCTCTTGTCTGTGATAACTGTGATAGGTGCCCTTTGCATATTTATGGGTTGGAGAGCGGGTACTGTCGTTGGGAGCATCTTATTGCTCACCGTCATGGGAACCATCTTTGTGATGGCTATCCTTAACATTGAACTACAAAGAATTTCCCTCGGTGCACTCATGATTGCAATGGGGATGCTGGTTGATAATGCCATCGTCATCGCAGAGGGTATGGTGATTGGCGTACAGCGTGGATTAACCCCAAAGGAGGCAGCTTCACAATCTGTTTTGAGAACACAGTATGCATTACTCGGGGCCACAGTTATTGGCATTTTGGCGTTTGCGCCCATTGGGCTATCTGAGGATGAGACCGGTCACTTTCTGGTATCGTTATTTCAGGTTGTTGCTATCTCACTGATGTTAAGCTGGATACTGGCGATCACCGTTGCTCCTCTGCTCGGTAGTTATCTACTCCGAACAATTCCATCGGGTACCGGTACGGATCTGTACCAGGGTTGGGGATATACGCCGTATCGCAAGCTGATTAATTTTGGATTGCGCAAAGCCTGGTTCGTGACGCTGATTATCCTTGCTATTACCGCAGGTTGTTTCTGGGGTTTTGCCAAGGTGAAACAGAGCTTTTTCCCCATGACTAATACACCACTGTTCTTCGTCGATTTTTATTTACCACAAGGCACCGACATTCTCACAACTGCTCGTGAAATCGAGATAATCGAAGATGAAGTAAAAAAAGAACCCGGCGTCGTTGACGTCAGCAGTTTCATCGGCCGGGGCACCAGCCGATTCGCCGCCACGGTTCGACCTGAGCAACCGAATTCAGCATACGCTCATCTGATTGTACGAGTCGAAGACGTCAACGTGATGAATGATATGATGGAGAATGTTGATGCCCGTTTGCGCGAATTTAACCTTGAAGCAGAGTTACAGATTCGGCGTAGTGAATTCAGCCCGGTTGGCAATTCGAAAGTAGAGGCCAGGTTCACAGGTACTGATCCTGACGTGCTACGAGAGCTTGCTGAGCAGGCTCTCGATGTTTATCTCGCACACAATTTCGTTGATCGAAAAACCAACTGGCGCCAACGCGAACTCCAACTGGTACCACAATTCAACGATGTCCAGGCGCGAACAGCGGGAATTGCGCGCACTGATGTTTATCAATCTCTTGCATTTGCAACTCTGGGTATCAATATTGGCTTGTATCGAGAGGCGGATAAACTTTTACCGATCATCGCACGGGCGCCAGCCCATGAGCGAATTGATCTGGCAGGATTGTCAGATCGTACTGTCTGGAGCCCGACACAACAATCACATATACCCATATCCCAGGTCATCGACAGCTTTGAACTGCTGCCTGAAGACAGCCTGATATTTCGCCGTAACCGCGAACGAATGGTGAGTGCCCTTGCAAACCCTCCACGGGGACACAATTTCACCCGGGCGTTCGAGGCAATGCGCGGTGACGTTGAAGCCATACAACTTCCACCTGGATACCAGTTGGAATGGGGTGGAGAGTATGAAGGCAGTCAGGAAGCGAGGGAAACTCTGGGGACTCGCATTCCGGTGACTTTTGCTCTGATGTTTTTTGTCACCATTCTCATGTTCGGGAAATTACGTCAACCTATCGTGATCTGGCTAACGGTACCGATGACAGTATGCGGTGTTGTGATTAGCCTGCTTGTAACCGACTTGTCGTTCACCTTCCCCTCGTTTCTGGGTTTTCTGAGCCTATCGGGAATGCTGATCAAAAACTGCGTGGTGCTGGTGGATGAAATTGACAAGCAGGTTGATGAACAAGGCATGACTATCGATAGCATGGTCTCAGCCAGTGTGAGCCGACTGCGTCCAGTGATGCTCGCAGCAGGGACGACAATTGCAGGTATGTCACCGCTATTGTCTGACGCCTTTTTCCGTGAGATGGCCGTGTGTATTATGGGCGGCCTTGCGTTTGCAACCCTGCTCACACTGGTTGCTTTACCCGTGTTCTACCGAATCGCATTTGCAGGAAAAATGAGATTGGCTGAATAAACAGGATTCCACTATCCTGCCAGGATTCAGTATAAGTTGATCTGTTCAACAACAATCATGTTTGCCCGGTTTGCTGATTCACCTGGCATTGCATTTCTACAGGTAGGCCTGAATGTCCACCTCATCGATCTGGTCTGGCAACAGGTACCTGTCCGCATAGTCCATATAGACGCCTGAATTTAAGAACAATTTAAACAGTTCAGCGTCCAGATGTTGATCTTTCACCATAAAACTCATGATTTTCACACTTTCGCTGAGTGTTTTTGGCAGCTTATAAGGTCGATCTACAGCCGTGAGTGCTTCGAAGACATCCGCAATAGCCATAACTTTTGCCGGGATTGACATTTCTTCACTTCGTAGCTTCTTGGGGTATCCGGTGCCATCCATTCTCTCATGATGACCACCGGCAATCTCCGCGACCTTCTCAAGGTGTTCAGGAAACGGCAGACTCTCCAGCATCACAATGGTCTGGATGATATGATCGTTGATCTTGAACCTCTCTTCATCCGTTAGCGTGCCTCTGGCTATGGATAAATTGTAGACTTCCCCAAGATTATATTTGTGTTCCGGCACTTCTACCTTGAAGCCATATGGATTGTCAGGGTTCGCAGAATGAACCACACCATCATGTTCTATGATATGGTCCTCCCTGTCTGCCAATAAGAATTCCCGACAGGGCAGCTCTCTTTTTGTGACTCTTTTTTTCCGTTTTTCTTCCTCTATGGATATCCCTGCTCTGTCATCAAGAGTCCGGGTCCACTCCATTTTGGCTATTCGTCTGACCCGTTCAATCCGCTCTTCTTCCATGAATTCACCACCCTTGTTGCACTCAGCAATGAATTCAAAGTCGTCATCCAACTGAGCCAGAGAAGCATCAAGTTCAGCTTTCAGCTCATCTGGATTCGTCGCACCATCAATAATTTTCTTTTGAAATTCAATCACTTTCTCCGATTTTAGAAGCTCAAATCTCATTCGCACTTCATGAATTCGGTCAGTGATGGTTTCGAGTTTTGTGGCTTTGTCAACGACATACTCAGGCGTAGTCACTTTTCCGCAGTCGTGAAGCCACGCACCGATATGAAGCTCATGCCATTCATCTTCATCAAGGTCAAATTCTTTGAATGGTCCGTCTGATGATTCACAGACAGCACCGGTCAACATCTTTGTCAATTCTGGTACTCGCTGACAATGTCCCCCCGTATACGCGGACTTCGCATCAACGGCGCTGGCCATCAATTCAATAAAGGAATCGAGCAGATTTTTCTGGGCATCCAGCAGGTTTTGATTCTCAAGAGAAACGGCAGCCTGGGACGCAAGGGCCTCAATCAGCGGCTGAATCTCGGCTGAAAACGGGCAAACCTCACCCGTTTCCGCATCGAGTGAATTTAACAACTGGAGTACGCCGATTACCCTGTCTGTATTGTTTTTTAGTGGGACAGTGAGAAATGATTCTGAATGATACCCAAATGCTTCATCAAACTTCTTGGTACCGGAGAAATCCAGGTCCTCCGTTGCATAGGCGTCTACCACATTGATTGTTTCCCCGGTATTGGCCGCGTAGCTAACGATGTTTTTGAGATTGGGTTTGCCGTCAACGCCATACATGTCAACGGGTGCCATCTGAATTTCAACACCTGTGGTCCCGCCAGCGGCAGTCCCAAGCTTATCATTGCGCAATATCTCAAACTTGAGCTTGTCATCCCTGGTGCGAATATACAGCGTACCGGCATCTGCATTGCCGATATCCTTAGCTTCAAGAAGAATCCTTTCCATCAAGCGATTGCTGTTCTTTTCAGCAGACAGCGCAATGCCAATATCAATCAACCGCTCAAAGGAAAACTGGTCAGAAGCCATTTCGCTTCTCCTGCTAGTCGTTTTTAGCCCGGTCAAACGCCGCCATTGACATATAACCGTTCACCTGTGACGTAAGAATTCGCATCCGAAACCAGATAACGTACGACATTGGCTACATCATCCGGTTGGCATACTCTGCCAAAAGGCATGGTCTCATCCAATTCTCGCAAGTCTTCAACTCCCTGGGTTGCCCTGACCAGACGCCTGCCCATTTCCGTTTCAACAAGCCCGGGAGCCACCACGTTGACTCGAATGTCGTGCTTCACTTCTTCCTTATAAAGGGTTGCGGCCAATGCTTCAAGCGCTGCTTTCCCCATATTATAGGGGGCGCCATTGGCTGAAAGCCCTTTGGTTGCTACGCTTGAGATCATTATTATGTCTCCACGGTCACCCGTTCGCATTGAAGGCAGGACCAGTTTAGACAGATAGTGAGCTGCAAAGGCGTGAATACTGACCACTTTCAACAGCTCCTCGGGGTCGGTATCCACTACTGCTCGCCCTTTACTGGCAATTCCTGCATTGTTGACAAGGATACCCACAGGGCCCATTTGTTCTGTGATCTGCCTCACCATATCTTCATCTTGTTCAAAATTCTGCACGGACGCCTGATAAGCATTGGCTTTACGTCCCATAGCGCGAATTTCCTCAACTGTCTCTTCAGCGGCCTCCGCATTTCGCGAGTAGTTAACCGCTATATCAGCCCCGTCCGCTGCAAGCCCCAATGATATTGCCTTTCCTACCCCACGACTTCCGCCTGTGACCAGCGCCAATCGACCTTTTACTGACATAATTCCACCTCACTAATAGCATTTGTTGGTTCTACAAAAAGTCGGCACATATTAGAGTCTTTCAGTGGGGCTGTCAGCAATGGGCGCCTAAACTGGTGACGGGCATTTGAATCCGCTATGCTTCGTTGGCTTCAGACTTCAATTAAGCAGTTCATATGAAAAAAATCCCATTCACGTACAAGTACGATTTCGAATACGGGAAGCTCGAAACCCTGAGCCCTCTCATTCGACGAATTACCGCGAAGAATCCAAGCGGTTTTACTTTTCGTGGCACCGTATCCTATGTCATCGGCAGGGGAAAGGTAGCGGTAATTGATCCCGGCCCGCTCCTGCAAGAACACATCGAAGCACTTAAGCAATGCCTTGAAGGGGAGGAAATTACTCATATTCTCATCACTCATACACATGGTGACCACTCCCCTGCTGCACAACCGTTAAAAGAATTCTGGAATGCCCGAACCTATGGCTACGGACCCCACGGCGCCGGTAAGATAGCGGCCGGAGTCGCCATTGATGAAGGTGGCGATATGGATTTTACGCCTGATGTCGAAGTCAGGAACGGGGATCCTATTGAAGGGGATGGCTGGACATTAGAATGCGTTTATACACCCGGGCATACTTCAAATCATGTCTGTTACGCTTTAAAGGAGGAAAATGCCCTGTTTACAGGTGATCATGTCATGGGTTGGTCTACAAGCGTAATAGGACCTCCTGATGGTGATATGACCGAATACATGCGAAGCCTCGATTTACTGCTTGAGCGTGATGATGAAATCTACTGGCCAGCACATGGCACCTGCATCAAAGATGTAAAATCTTACGTTCAATCATTCATTGATCATCGCCTGGAAAGGGAGCAGCAGATCATTGACTGCCTTCAAAATGGTACCAATGTCATCGACGAAATGGTCAAGATCATGTACGTCGATACGGATAAGAGCCTTCACGGTGCTGCGGCAAGATCTGTACTGGCAGCAATGGAAAGACTCGTTGCCATGGAAAGAGTCAACTGTTCAGAAGAAAAGCCTGGAATAGCATCGGTTTACAACCTGCCCTGAATTTCAGACGTGTTATCCAGATAACGATCATCAAGGCTAAAGACTAAGTACAGGTTCACCACGATAGTGCACTGAGGCATACTGCCTTACATCGAGCCTCAGGTTATCATTTACCCACAGATGCGAAGCACCGTATCCTCTGACAAACAGGTCAGCAGATTTCGATTCGAGTTCATCAGCAGAATACCTGCCGTATCCGTACATGCGAATTGTCTGGCTATCTGTCCTGCCAGAAAAACTAATGCCCCCATGACCTTCAATCACTACGTCTAATTCTTCAGAGAGAGCATTACCCACGCTGAAGTTACCCTGATCCCTGACTACCACCTTGATTCGTTCACTTGCAAGATTCCCCACGCGGAGCTTGCCGTAGTCGTTCATCAGGATATTGATCTGTCCGGCGACAATTTCGTCAATCCTTGTGGTTATATCATCCTCAATCTTCACAGTTACCATGCCTGAATATGCACTCTCCTGCTTAACCGGCCCACGTTTAAGCAGACGTATTGAATCAATGGATACTGCCGCCAGGTCCACCTCCAGCAAGCCAGGCGCATGGCTGATGCTGTCTATTGTGAGCTGATCACCGTCACGAATGACATCGACCTTCTCAACGACTGCAGGGTCGCCGCGCAACCTGATATAAGATTCACCGCCGAAAACGAGATTCAGTCGGACAGGCACGAGAAACTCAACTCTCCGAATCTGATCGCTATCCAGTTGCATGCTTTTCATGGAGCGGTTTTCTTTCCGGCTGTCCAACACTGCGGGATTCAAGCGGGGGTGCGCCACTTCATAGAGGCCGTCACGCTCTTTCGTATTTGATTCTGCTGCACCATTTCCTACGACCACTACGCAGGCTGGCAAGGGTGACAGCAGCAAGACAATCAAGATCAGTTTCATGGACTCTCCGGCCTGGAATTCGTGCTTTGATTCTTATTTCCAGGTCGTTGTTGCACATTGCGTGCCACTTGGTATCTTATTGATTTTTAAGGTTCTGTGAGGATTCGTGGTGGCATGTGGAATAGACCAGGACTACAAATTGGTGATTCTCACCAACTGATACACCTGCCGCGAGCTATCACCACTCCACCGGATCGGTCTTTAAAATACGGACTAGGATGCATTGGTGATCTTTGACCAGAGCTGATCAGCGCCACTTGCACAAATATCATGGCCCAAACGTGCCTGCCACAAGGTCTCCTTGCCATATTCATCGCGCCAGTCCCAAAGCCGCCGGGTGTAGAGATTAAGTGCATGTTCCATGGTATATCCCATGGCGCCATGAACCTGATGGGCAATGTCTGCGACCAGTGTGACCGCCTCGCCAACTCGTGATTTTGCTACTGCAATATCAAACACATCTGGTTCTGTTAGCAGTGAATCAGCCGCTCTCTGGCAGGCCGCAACTTCACCAGCCAGTATTGCCAATTGCTGTTGAACAGCCTGGAAACCGGCAATCGGTCGACCAAACTGGATTCGATCAAGTGCATATTGAACTGACATCGCCAGAATCGACGTCATGGCGCCTGACATCATATTAACTCTCGTGATCGCACCAAGCTGAAGTAACTTCTCTGAAGCGGATTCCAGGGGGATTATCGATACCCCTTCGATCGATCTGTCAACCTCGGAACTGGCTCTTATCTCGCCCGCCAGATTTCTGACCTCTTCAAATTTGAGCTGATTCGCCGGAACCAGACAGATGGAATCATCGTTCACCAACAAGATATTCAAGCAGTTTTGCGCGAAGGCAATTCCACTTAACCTGGCCATTATCTTCACACCACCGGATTCTGAATTCATCTGCAGATCGCCCGTGCAGACTGTCATTGGACCCAGCGGCACCTTTTGTCCCGCCTGTACCAGCAACGTTGCAGCGATAAAAGTCTCTGCCATTGGCACGGGCGCAGCAAAGGAGGCGGCCTTTCGAATGGCCAGAAGTGAATCGGCATAGCTGCCGCCGGAACCACCTGAATCACCCGGGATCCCTGCCAGTGTCAATCCGGTTTCCTCAAGCGTGCGCCAGAGCTCGCTGGGCCAGTTACCTGCTTCAGATGCATCGACGACTGATTTGTCGCAAAGGTCGGTTAATATTCGATGGGTTGTATCTACGATCAGTTGTTGTTCCTGGTTCATCTCTATTCCTAGCGCAGGCCTAAACCCCTGGCAATTACTCCTCTCAATATTTCCCTGGTTCCGCCGCGCAGCGTAAAAGATGGCGCGTGCAAAAGGCATTGATTAAGCGTGTCAACAAATCCCCTGGACAGTTCCATCGGCGCTGCAACCCGAACCAGTTCAGGTACCATACGTTCATAAGTGTTGCCAAGATCCTTGATTAGTGCTGCTTCCACCGCTGGAACCTTGCCCTGCTCCAACATTCCAGCCACGGATATCGACATTCGGCGCAGCGTCACCAGATGTGAAACAAGTCGGCCCACCAGGGCGACCTGTGCATCACCCGGGTTTGCTTCTACTTCCCTGACAAATTCCACCAGTACTCGAAATGCGCTCAGAAACCTCTCCGGACCACTCCGCTCGTAGCCTAGTTCACTCATCACCTGTGTCCAGCCGTTGCCTGGTTCGCCGATAACGTTGGCATCAGGAATAAATACGTCGTCAAAGAATACCTGATTGAAATCCCTGTCTCCCGATAAGTTCTGAATGCCACTCACTTTTACATTGGAATCAGACAAATCGACAATAAACTGACTCAGTCCTGCATGCCTGTTATCTGAAGGTTTTTCGGTACGCACGAGCGCTATAATAAAGTGGTTTATATGGGCACCGCTGGTCCAGATCTTACTGCCATTAAGCAACCAGCCACCGTCTACTTTCGATGCGCTTGTTTTGATGGACGCAAGATCCGAACCTGAATCCGGCTCGCTCATTCCGATTGAAAAGAAATACTCTCCAGCGACAATGCCGGGCAGATATTTCTGTCGCTGTTCATCTGTGCCGAATTTCAGCAACAATGGCCCACTCTGCCGGTCAGCGATCCAGTGAGCCCCCACTGGTGCACCGGCTGCAAGTAACTCCTCAGTGACGACATACCTTTCCAGGAACGACCTGTCACCGCCACCGTAGGCTTTCGGCCAGGTCATGCCTATCCATCCCTTCTGACCAAGTCGCTGGGAAAATAACGGTGATTCCCCGGTATTAAAATCTGAATTGCGTAGTGAATCTTTCAGATAGGGTTCGGTCATTTCCGCCTCAACCCACTGTCTGACTTGTGAACGCAGTGAACCTGTTTCTTCCGGGAGTTTTAACGGCTCGAACTGCAGCCCTTGAAACGCGGTACCTTGAGACATATCTTCATCCGCACAAAAAACACCTACCGTAGTGCTTTGGTCGGTTCATTGCAACGTGGCATGCACAACGTGGCATGTGCAACGTGACACCACAAATATAGCCGCTCATGGGTTGCAGATGTTATTCTGCCGAATCCTAAAATCAGGGCTTACGACAGTCAATGGGTGTAATCTCCCTCGAAGAAGCGAGTAGAACCGACATAGCTTCAGCGGGCGGTAAAGGTGCAAATCTCGGAGAGCTAATCCAGTCAGGTTTTCCAGTACCACCAGGATTCATCGTCTGCGCTGAGGTCTACGAAGCGTTCATGGGCAATCTCAATATCCCGAAGCGCTCGAATGACGCTTATGGTTCTGCTGAATATCGTGATCAGGTTCAATCTCAAATCCTTGAAAATAAAATCCCAGCCGGGATTCTGGATGAGATCTCATCACATCACAGTGCCACGCTAAAAAAAGTACCACTAAAGCAAAGTGCGACTGAACTTCAATATGCGGTTCGTTCATCCGCAACAGCAGAAGACCTGGGCGACGCCAGTTTTGCGGGTCAACATGATACCTACTACTACGTTACCGAATTACAGTTACATGAGATGATTAAAAAATGCTGGGCCTCCCTTTGGTCAGACGCCGCTTTTTCATACAGGGTCTCCCAGGGTATTGATCATCACTCGGTAAATATGGCTGTAATCGTCCAGGTAATGATTCAGTCCGAAATCTCGGGAGTGACATTTACTGCAGATCCGGTATCGGGTGATCAGAATCTTATCGTGACTGAATCCAGTTGGGGCATGGGAGCGGCTATTGTCGATGGTCGTGTTTCCCCTGACCAATACATCGTCAGAAAGGATACAGAAGTTGTCCAGTCAAAACGTATCGCTGACAAGAAATTTATGGTTCCGGCCAGCATTGCGGACACAGATTCAAGACTTAGCCCTGTCCCTGCGTCTCTGCGGTTGAGTGAAACATTGTCCGCTTCCCGACTAGATACGCTAACCCACTGGGCAAAGAAGTCAGAGGCTTATTTCGGCAGCCAACAGGACATTGAATGGGCATTCACGGCTGATGAATTCTTTATTCTTCAATCCCGACCCGTTACGGTTATGGGGCAAAAAGAAGATGAAATACCCCGGGGTGAATTCGTACTGTTCAAACCCCTGGCTGAAAACTTCACTGATCCCCTGCTCCCGCTTTCTCAGGACCTGTTCGTTAAACTGTTCCCCATGATGGTTATTATTCAGGGGAGAGTCTATACGAGACTCAGCCATGTACGCCCGCTCTTTCCATTCAAAATGACAAACGAACAAATCGCACAACTGGCATACCTGAGCAGCAGTTCAGAGGTTAAACCGATTCTCTCAATTATAGGGCTGCTGCGATTAGCCACTATCCTTTTAGTTGCCCATCTCATCCTCGGGGTTTTATTTCGTCGAACCAGCAACCTGCCTGTCGATTTTATGGATTCATTCCGGCATTCATTCAAGAAAGTGGTGGATGATGACAGGGTTGACGCCTACGGCGCACTGGAATCACTTTTCTTCAAATCACGCTTCTTTGAACCGGTTGGCAATATGCCCCTGATGGTCAACCTCAGTGCACCACGGTACATGTTCCTGCTGGCCGCGATCACCCGGCTGTTAAAACTATGGATTCCTGACATTCGTTACGATGCTGCCTCTTATCTCACATCAGGCACTGAAGGCATCCTCTCAACGGATATGGGCAGGCACATCTGGGCTCTCGCCAAAAAAGCAAAACAGAATGCTGCTGTCAGGCAGATCATTGTCGATAATGACCCAAATTCTGCACTCAATATGCTTCGCGGCCATGGCAGCGGTCAGGAATTTCTTATCGGATTGAATGAATTCCTCGCTATCCACGGCCATCGTACACTCAAAGAATTCGAGATCAATTCTGTTCGATGGGAAGAAGATCCTTCACCTGTAATCGCGATGATCCGTAACTATCTTCAGTCTGAAGCCAACCCTACCGAAACCGAAGAGCGAGTCAGGTCTGATCGGCAAGCTTTTATTCAACAGGTAAGAAACAAACTGGGCGACAGATTTCTTGAAAAATCTACCGGCATACGCTGGCGTTTGATTGAATTTCTGCGCAACAGGGCAAGATACTTCATTCGCCTCAGAGAAAACTCGCGGTTCTATCACATCATGGGTTTTTATGCGGTACGCAAGAAAGTGTTGAAAATCGAAGAGAGCCTGCTGAATCAGGGAAAATTGAAATGCAAGGATGATGTCTACTATCTCATGTGGGATGAAATCCGCAGTTTAGAGGAGGGGGAGCTGACGTGGGACGATGTCGAAGCGCTCATACGCGAGCGCCGGATGGACTTTATCCGACTATCAAAATTGACGCCTGCGAAAACCATTGGCATCGAGATTACAGAGTCATCCAATACGACGACCAACAGCATTGAGGGCCAGGGAGCATCTCCGGGCTCATATGAAGGTATCGCAAGGGTGGTCATGGACCCGGGAACCGACGCGGAACTTCATCCCGGTGAAATTCTGGTTGCACCCTATACGGATCCCGCCTGGACCCCGCTTTTTCTCACTGCAAATGCTGCTGTTGTCGAGGTCGGCAGCTATCTCTCTCACGCTGGAACAATAGCGCGGGAGTACGGTATGCCTTGCGTCGTCGATGCCGCTGATTGCACGCTACGAATAAAAAGCGGTGACAGGATAGTGGTTGATGGCACCAACGGTTTAGTTAACCTGCTGATTGAAGAGCAGTAAAAGGAGGCGCTATTTAGATGATTGAGCTGGCGGGATTCCTCATTGGCGTTCAAATGACTATTTTACTTTTCGCGTCTCTCTACCGGGTCATTGACCTCTGGTATTGTATCAGGGACTACTGGATTCACTCGATGGCCCGTATCGCCTTATACGCAGCCGTTATCGCCCTCGTCTACTATCTGGGTCGCTCCCCGGACGACAACGGTTTCAGCCATGGTTTCTTCTACGGTCAGTTGTTTTTCGCAGTATTCCACATCACGATCTTCTGGATAGGCCGTTTACAGCTTCTATTTATGAAGCATTTTCTGTGAAAAAAGACCTCGCGGGCGCTCAACTGCAATTGTGGCCTACAGGCGTAAAGTGAAGTACTTCACAGTATAAAACCAATATGTTTCACAGTTTGGAAACCCAAGGGTGCTGTGCTTCACAGTTTCGAGCCTTCACCCGGATTTTCTATGCAATTCCATCTAATCTGTGGCTAGAAATTACGATGGGAGAGAGTAATGAACATAACGACACTGACACGGGCCGGATTTGTATTTCTTGTCCTGATTATTACGCTGGTAACGAATATCGAAGATAACTTTATGGCGAGACTCGGCCTGGCGGATAACTATGCGTTTATTGCTTTACTCGCACTCCTGTTCACCGCGCTTGCAGCAACCCGCCACATCTTAATCGTTTCGACAATTCTGGTGCTGAGCCTTCTATCCAACATGCCCGTCGAGTTCGGGCTCAATTTCGGTTTCGACAGGGACTATTATGCGGGCTTCATGCTGGCACTGATTTTCCAACCGGTTCTTGTGAGAGCCCTAGACTGAGTTTTCCTTTGGCAGGTCAGGTATTTCAAAAACAGACATCTTGGGCACGCCGGTTACATAGGCCACCCCACCATGGGGGTGATTCATATCTGCCCGGAAAAAAATGTATTCAAGTATCTCATCAGCCTGATCACTACTCACAGTCACTTCCAGAATATCCTTCTCCTGTTGTTCACCAAGACCAACCGCTGATAATGCCGAGAATCTGCCAACCCCCCTGGCGTGATGAAAATTTGCATTGAGAATGTCGAATTTGTCCATTAATCCTTCCTGAACATCCGAAACCTTCCCCTTTGGCAGAATACAGACAATCTGTTTCGCATTTTCGAGAAGTGATTTCATGAAGGCGACCCGGAGTTGATACGATCAAGTATGTCCTCGGGAATAAACATCGCGACTTTTTCCAGCTTGGTGATGTAGATTATCCCCGCGCCGGGCACATCCAGTTCTGCCGCGAAGTACATTCGCTCAAATACGCGATCAACCTGATCGTCAGCCAATATGGTGGTAATTATTTCTTTTTCCACATCGACAGCCAGACCTAAGAGACCCAGACGCTCCCTGACTCCACTGCCATAGCCGTAGTATATTGTAGCTCCCTGGGCACCGGCATCCTGGGCTGCCTGCACAACCGCATCGGCTTTCCCTCTCTGGACGATACAGGTAACAAGAGATGCGTCGGTAAGTACCGTAAATTCACGAGTGCTCATATTGGCGCTCCAGTTGATTCGTTAGATTGCTCACTCTCCAGGTGACGTCTGGCGATTTTCCTGCGAACATATAAACCGGTTGTCAGTACAGCCAGAATAGGACCGATTGAGGCCATCGATAGAATTCCAAATCCTTCGACCGCGCCTAGAGCATTACCGAAGCCAAGCCCCATTGCCAGAACCAGAGGTACTGTGACCGGCCCGGTTGTTACTCCTGCACTATCCCAGGCGATATTTACGAACTCCTCGCTTGAAAGATAGGTAAGAAGAATAGCTAGTAGGTAACCTGGTATCAGCAGGTAGGCAATTGGTATATCAAAAATAATCTTGGCCACACCAAGGGAGATCCCGCAGGCAACCCCCAGAGAGACTGCGTACATCAAAGTGGTTTTCTTGAACGATCCATTCGTTAGATTTTCAACTGTTATCCCAAGTGCATTCAATGCAGGTTCAGCAAGAGTTGCGCCGAATCCCAGAATCCATGCAAAAGCCAATGCGATCAGAATACCCAGCGCCAGAAAATAAAGCGGTGATCCCTCAATCCCATCCAATTGTGTAAACGCGGCAGGTACGAGGCCACCACTTTGCCCCCCTAGTTTTGATAACCCGTAACTTAAACCGAGATTGAAGATAATCATGCCAAGCACACATAAGCCGATGCCAAATCCAATGATCTGTGGATGTTGTATTTTCTCTCTCAATAAAACCAACATGACAAGCAGCAGGAAAATCACAAGCGGAACGATAGCCCTGATGCCGCCAATGATTTCAACGCCCGGTGTAGATTCATACCAGGGCAATGCCAACGATACATTCGAGGCGCCACTTGCAGCCATAATGATTTCTTCGGGTGATGATTGCATGGCGACAAAAAGTGACAACAGCATGACGGCAACTATCGGGAAAAGTGAGGCTAAGGTTACGATTCCAAAACCTGAGAGTGAATCACTCCCCTTACCTGCAGCATGCGCAATACCGATCCCAAGAGACAAAACCAACGGCACTGTCACAGGTCCTGTTGTTACTGCGCCACAGTCAAATGCCAGGCCAAGCAGCTTCGACAGCTCAGGGTCGAAGGACATATACACCGAGACGGATAGTACCGGCACAAGTGTGATATAGATAAGTGGTTTCAGACTCCAACCATAAATAAACCTGATCGTACCAAGTGCTGCTGCAAGCCCGACACCAATGCCAACCACCAGGACCAACACACCAGCCCAGGTATTCAGTATGCTATAGAGGTAGGGCGCTCTTTTTACATCCACAAGTGAACCGGCAGTTTGAAGTGCACCGATTGCTGGTTCGGCGAAGGTCACGCCGATACCGAGCAGAAATACCACAATGATGACAACAGCCAGTCCTGCTTTGGCGGGTAATGACACGCCAAGTGATTCTCCAAAGGGCATCAATCCCACTTTCAATCCTTCCATGAACAGCATCAAACCGAAAATCACCGCGACCAATCCGGCACTGATGATCCACGCGTCTGTTATTGACTGTCTGAGGATAAAAAGTTGAAACAAGACCAGATAGACAGCCAGCGGGGCTACTGATCGAAACTGATCCGAGAACCTAACGGACAGATAGGGTTTAAGGAGCCGATAGATATCACCCTTGCCGACTGCCAGACTTTCAGGCTTATAAGGGATTTCCTGACCGTCATCGTCATGTTGAATGGGTGGTATCAGCTCGTTAAAGCTGATCCTATCCAGATGGACGTTCAGCTCTCGCGTAAAGTTACCAAAGCGGATAGTATTTTGAGCCACCTGAATCCCTGACTGTTTAGTCTGTTATTCCATCACGCTGACATGGTACCAAGAATGAATACCGAATGTTCTGCTATTTCTTATACACAGGCTGGCGATTCACATCAACCCGGGTCACGGCCAGAAAACTACTTTTTTAAGGCATATCCACTCTCATCCGCAAAAGCTATGCACCTGCGCTGGATCGCTCCTTCACCCGGTCATACCACGCCATAATATTCTTGTTTTCTGAATTCAATGGTTGGCCAACCTGGGCCCCGAACTCTAGGAAACTAAACAGCAGAATATCCGCCATAGTGAACCGATCTCCGCAGATGAATGTCTTGCCTTCAATCAGTCCGTCTAACCACGTAAGCCTTTCCTGAGCAAGCGTCTTCAGATCATCTGCTGCCTGAGGGATACAACGCACGCGATCCTGGAAGAGGGGCAGCCCGTCGGAAAAACGAAATCCATTAGCCAGGGGTTCTACAATCTGCAGATCTATTCGACGCGTCCACATGCGTGTCTCAGCTCTTGCTTCTGCAGTTGTGCCAATCAGATCTGAATTGCCATTGACGTCATCCAGATATTCGCAGATTGCCGTAATCTCACTGAGATTTGATCCATCGTCCAGTTGCAGAACAGGCGATTGGCCTGACGGATTTCTCGCCAGATGTGCATCTTGACGATTCTCTCCAGCCATCAGATCAATATCTTCAACTTCACATGAAATGTCAGCCTCCGACATAAACATACGAACCATCTTTGGATTTGGCCCCACTGAATTGATTAACTTCACGATCATTCCTTTTTTTAGTATTCGGTTGCCGTGTTATACCCAAATTCAAATGGTGAAACCACTAAACCCGGTTTTTTTATGAACGCAGCTTGTGTTTTCAATAAAAAGTATTATTCTTCACATCCAGAAACTTCATCAACCTTTGCTTTTTTTAAAAGCATGTCAAATTGGAGACGTATGATGCATCTAATCGAACCAAGAACAGCCGATTTTCGCTGAGCGGGTACCGAGCATCCAGAGTCTCGCCCGCATCAGCCAAGAGTCAAACGGGCTGCGCGGGAAAACTTTAATCTATATCCCAATTGCTGCCAGCCAAGAATTCACAGTCAATCACTGACGTGGGTTGGGTAGCGATTAAATAAAGTAAAAAATTCCGCTCAAAGCCTCAGGTTTTAACTGATTTTGATGTTTTAGGAGCAAGTTTTTGAACGATCGTAGCAAAGCACAATTACTGTGGCGCATATCAGCCGGATATCGCGTTTTGTTTAGCGGTGCCATCATTGCCATGGCAATCGGATATGTATTCATGTTTGGCGTGCCACTTATCGCCAAGTTTTCTCTTGATGCCATTATGTTCAGAGAGGATCTCACCGTACCCGAGTGGTTGTTGATTCCCGGCTCAATGATTGCTTTCGGCAGCGATCCAGGGCTTGTGCATTACCTCGTACTCGCGGCTATCGCGACCCTTCTCTTAACGATTTCATCTGGTGTATTTCTCTATTTGCGTGGTCGTCTGGTTGCGATTGCATCAGAAGGCATCATTCAACATCTGCGGGACATCATTTTCTCTCATCTGGAACATTTACCCAGCAGCTACCATGACAAAGCGGATACCGGAGATCTGGTTCAAAGATGCACCTCAGATATGGAAACAGTCCGGGTTTTTCTGGCTGGGCAGGTTATTGAGATATCACGGGCATTACTCATGCTGCTTATCGTTCTGCCAATACTATTCACTCTCGATGCCAGCATGGCCTGGTTATCACTTGTGTCGATGCCCTTTCTATTTCTCTCCGCGATCATTTTCTTCCAGATAGTTAAGTCACTTTTTCTTGAAGTAGATGAATCAGAAGCCAGGATGACAACCGTACTTCAGGAGAACCTGACAGGTATCAGAGTCGTCAGGGCGTTTGCAAGGCAGGCATTTGAGATTGAAAAATTCGCGGATAAAAACGCCGAATTCAGGGACCAGAATACACGGTTGGTAAGGCTACTCGCCCTTTATTACGGGTTGAGCGACTTTATCTGTCTGGGTCAGATAGGCGTGCTGTTAATTGTTGGTGCCTTATGGGTAGTCGATGGCGCACTGACGGTCGGCACCCTGTTCGCTTTCCTGACTTATGAAGGCATGATTATCTGGCCAATCAGGCATATCGGTCGTGTGCTGACTGATTCCGGCAAGGCTATCGTTTCCATAGGCAGGCTGGCGGAAGTATTGAACCACCCTATCGAATCCCAGGATGAAGAATATCCCGGTACTCACTTGCAGGGGAAAATTGAGTTCAGACATGTGAATTTTGCCTACGACGAAGAAAAACCGGTAATCCGGGACCTGTCATTCGAAATCGAAACAGGACAGACCCTGGCACTACTGGGACCACCCGGGTCGGGTAAATCCACAATCACCCAGATTTTGATGCGACTCTATGATTATGATTCGCAGGCTGAGGGCTCTTTAGAAGAAGCCGCTGAGGGCTCTTTAGAAGAAGCCGCTGAGGGCTCTTCCCCCCCTCCTTCAATATTGCTCGATGGTGTTGAGATTTCGACGCTTGCGAGGAAATATGTCAGGTCTCAAATCAGCATTGTGCTACAGGAACCATTCCTCTACTCAATGAGCATATTGGACAATCTCAGGGTTGGCAAAATGAGCGCCAGCTTCGAGGAGGTAGAGCAGGCAACACAGAGTGCGGCTATTCACGACTCAATTACCAGGTTCCCCAATGGATATGATTCCATGGTCGGAGAACGGGGTGTGACCTTGTCAGGCGGGCAGAGACAACGACTGGCGCTGGCCCGTGCACTACTTAAACAGCCACCCATCCTGATTCTGGATGATGCGCTCTCTGCAGTGGATACTGACACTGAAGCACAAATTCTTGCAGCACTTAAAAAAACCCGTGCTGATAAAACCACCATCATCGTTGCCCATCGACTCTCAACCGTAATGCATGCAGACAAGATAATCGTACTCAACCACGGCAGGGTTGAGCAGGAAGGTAACCATGAGCAGCTATCCGGACAAGAGGGTACCTACCGGCGCTTGTGTGAAATACAAGGCGCTATCCAGCAACAGATTGATAGCGATGTAGGTAAGCCGCAACTCACCGGATCCACCTACTCCGTCTAGCAATCAGGGCGATTAGCTATATGAGCGAATTCTTTGACGATGAAAATTACAACGATGGAATTGATGATCTATCGTATCAACAGGGAATGAATCTTGAACTGTGGAGAAAGCTTCTAGACTATACGCTTAACTACAAGGTCGAAGTCGTCATCCTCGCGGTTTGTGCATTTACCACGGCAATCTGTGAAATTGCTTTCCCTCTAATCACTCGATCCGTGATTGATTCGATCGCGGCAGAGGGTACTGATTTTGACGTATTTTTTTATGCCTGGTTATACCTTGGTTTCGTTGCGCTCATATCTCTGTCAGTCACCGGGTTTATCTGGTACGCGGGTACCATCCGCAACAAGGTGAGTCACGATATCAGACGTGATGGCTTCCTTAACCTTCAGGATCTGTCCTTTTCCTATTATGACTTTCGACCGGTCGGTTGGCTGATGGCTCGCATGACCTCCGACTGCGAGCGGCTGTCAAATATACTTGCCTGGGGACTGTTGGATTTCATCTGGAGTCTGACGATGATGTTCGGTATTGCCGTCGCCATGCTATATATGGACATCAGTCTGGCATTCATCGTCCTGTCAGTGGTACCCGTACTCGCCTGGTTAAGTAACTATTTCCAAAAAAGGATTCTAAAGAGCGCGAGGAAGGTTCGTAAAACAAACTCGAAAATCACTGGTTCATTCAACGAGAGCATTATGGGTGTTCAAACGAGCAAAGCCTTTGTCAAGGAAGCAGAAAACTTGAACCAGTTCGGCAATCTGACTGACGATATGTATCAGGCATCTGTACTCAACAAAGTTCAGGCTGCTCTCTACCTTCCGCTCGTACTGATCCTTGGTTCCATTGCATCAGGGCTGGCACTTGTATTTGGCGGTCTTGAGGTGTTGTGGGGAGGTGTGACAGCCGGAACGCTGGTCGCTTTTCTGGCATTCAGCAGACACTTTTTTGAACCCATAGAACAACTCGCACATTGGTTCGCTGAGATGCAAATGGGCCAGGCATCCGCAGAACGTATAATCAGTCTGATCGAGGCTGAGTCGGCAATCACTGATTCAGAAGAGGTACTGGATAAAATGAGCCAGGCTCCCAGAGAAGGCATGGCGGCTGATGGGATGCCGGACAGCATCTCCAAAATTGAGTTTAATAATGTCAGTTTTTCTTACGAGGTTGGTCCAAAGGTTCTCGACGGGATTAACCTTTCGATAAACCAGGGGGAGAATATTGCGATTGTGGGTTCAACCGGTGGGGGCAAAACTTCTCTGGTCAACCTGCTCTGTCGTTTTTATGAGCCAACGGAAGGTCAGATATTGATTGATGGAATTGATTACAGGAAGCGCAGCCTGCACTGGCTTCAATCCAATCTTGGTATCGTGCTTCAGTCATCTCATATATTTGGCGGCACAATTGCAGACAATATTCGCTACGGAAAACTATCAGCCAGCGACCAAAGTGTAATAGATGCTGCGAAGAGATCCGGTGCGCACGACTTCATCGTCAACATGGATCATGCCTACGACACTCAGGTTGGTGAAGGTGGCTCAAAACTATCTGCGGGTGAGAAGCAGCTCATATCATTTGCCAGAGCGATCCTGGCAGATCCCAAAATCCTGGTCATGGATGAAGCAACATCGTCTGTGGATACAGTAACAGAGCAGCACATTCAATCAGGACTTGAGGAACTGTTGAAAGGCCGAATCAGTGTAGTTATTGCACATCGCCTGTCCACCATTCGAAACGCAGACAGGATACTGGTCATTGAAAGTGGCAAAATCATCGAGATGGGTGATCATGAATCACTCTTGAGTCAAAAAGGTCGCTACCACAAACTGTACAGCCAACAGCGTCTGTCGGAATTCTCACGAAATGAGAAATCCTGGATTAACGCCTGATTAAAGTATTTTGTATCGCACTAAAGCCGGGGTGAAGAACACTCTGGCATTGGCTGGCATTAGTCTTTATCGTTATCTCTTCTAGATCAGGAGAAGAGATCCATGAGTCTCAACTGGGACTGCCCCTATCCCTCAAATCGTTCACCCGTTTTCGCCAGAAATGTCGTTTCAACTTCCCAACCCCTGGCAGCACAGGCCGGTATCAGAACGATGCAGGCAGGAGGCAATGCGGTTGATGCGGCAATTGCAACAGCGATTACACTCACTGTTGTTGAACCCAACAATAACGGCCTCGGCAGTGATGCATTCGCAATCATCTGGGATGGCCATAAACTCAGCGGGCTGAATGCATCCGGTCGTTCACCAAAAAACTGGAACCAGGAACATTTCGCCAATTACGATACCATGCCGAGGCTGGGTTGGAATGCGGTAACGGTCCCAGGCGCTGTCAGTGCCTGGGTAGAGTTATCGGAGAAATTTGGCGTTCTGCCATTTGAAAAACTATTTGAATCTGCCGTTCACTACGCGAGAAATGGCTATTTGGTCGCACCCAAAACAGGCTACTACTGGCAACTGGCGAGTCAACGGTATAAAGACTTCACCGCTTTTGGCAACACTTTTCTGCCTGGCGGGAAGGCACCGAATACCGGCAGTCAAATAACGCTGCCCGATCACGCCAGAAGTCTGGAACTAATCGCCCGAACGAAAGGTGAGGCTTTTTATCGAGGAGAACTGGCTGAGGCCATTGTTGCAGACTCCAACCTGCACGACGGTGTCATGAGCCTGGATGATCTTTCAGAACACCAGTGCGATTGGGTTGGCACCCTGAATCAATCGTTAAACGACATGGATCTTCATGAGATCCCGCCAAGTGGCCAGGGACTGATGGCATTAATCGCTGTCGGCATCGTCGAACACCTGGATCTCGCTCAATATGAACTTGATTCACTGGATTCAGTGCACTACCAAATCGAAGCAACCCGAATAGCCTATGCTGAGATTGAACGACATCTGGCAGATATTGACCACATGATAGTCACACCCGATCAACTACTAGATAGTGAATATCTGAGACAGCATGCGAGTTCAATTAACCGCGAATCTGCCAATCCCTCACCCACAACCCTCGGCGCCGGTTCTGATACCGTATACCTGTCAACGGCAGACGAATCAGGCATGATGGTTTCAATGATTCAATCCAATTACAACGGATTTGGTTCCGGCATAGTCATACCGGAGACAGGTATCAGCATGCAAAACCGGGGATCAGGCTTCACCCTTGAACCAGGACACCCAAACCAGGTTGCCGGGGGCAAGCGCCCTTATCATACGATAATTCCCGGCTTCGTCTGTTCGAATAAAACCGGTGAGCCCATCATGAGTTTCGGTGTCATGGGCGGTCATATGCAGGCCCAGGGTCACCTGCAGATGATGGTCAGGATATTTCTACACAACCAGAATCCGCAGGCAGCCAGTGATGCGCCAAGGTGGCACCTCAGGGAAGACGGTGTTGTCTGTCTTGAAAGGGGATTTGATCCGACCGTGGTCCGTGGACTAATCGAACGCGGTCATGACATTAAAGCTGAAAATCCCGAACATATCTTCGGTGGAGCGCAGTTAATTTATCGGCTTGATGATGGCTACTGTGCTGGCTCAGACCATCGAAAGGAAGGGCAAGCCATCGGCTACTGAACTTAAGCAAGAATTCCAGGGGACTTGATTTTGGATGAGCAGTTAAAAATCCGTCAGGATCTGGCCAGCCAGTGGCTGGATTTTGATCCGAACACCATCGTGAACAGTGTCACGGGCACTCTTTTGAATGATCCGGGTGACTGGGATCCACCTGCGGGTATCACCCCGAAGCTGACAAATATTCCGTTGGCAATTGGTATACCTGATAGTCATTCTCTGCCCAAAGAAGATCTCAAGAAGTCAGCAGCGCGTGTATTTTCCAAACCGGGAGAAGCCGGATATGTCTACGGGTTCGGGATGGGATATGCCCGCCTTAGAGCACAACTGGCTGAACGCTATACCCGGGTGAGAGGTCTTGCGGTCAACGAAGACTGGTTCCAACTATGCAACGGTTCATCAGGTGCAATTGACCTGATTTGCAGAACACTGATCGAACCGGGTGATGTCATTATCAGTGAGTCGCCAACTTATATGGGTACCCTGCGAAATTTCAGAGCTTCAATGGCAGACGTGCATTCCGTACCCATGGACGATGACGGTATGATCATCCAGGCACTGGAAGACCTGATTCAGAGACTCTTAAAAGAAGGCAAGCGGATAAAGTTCATCTATACGATATCCACTTTCCACAATCCCACCGGGATCACGCTCACCAGGGAGCGAAGAATTGATCTGCTGAGAATCGCCGCCCGATACAATATCCTCATCCTCGACGATGATGCCTACGGTGAATTGTATTTCGGCGACAAACCGCCAGACAGTCTTTCAGCACTCAGCGAAGGGCTCGGCGTCATTACCGTTGGGACATTTTCAAAAATCCTGGCAACTGGTCTTCGAATTGGATGGATTCACGGTCATCCGGATCTGGTTAAACTGTTCGGCAAAATGAGATTCGCAATGGGACTCAATCAACTCATGGTCAGAATCATCTCTGATTATATGGAACAGGGTTGTCTTGAGACCCATGCTGAGCAGGTGCGTTCCATCTACCGCGAGAAAATGGAAACCCTGGTCGGCGCACTTGAGCGCACCGCAGCAGATCATATAGAGATTGTCCGCCCAGAGGGTGGTTTCTATCTCTGGATTAGGCTCTTAAATGGTATGCAATCCAACGATCTGTGGAGAACAGCCGCTGAAGAAGGTATTTCATTTACCAGGGGCGTGAATTTCTACCCGACTCGAACAGATCCTGATGAGCATATTCGAATTGCATTTCCGTGGACCAAACTGGAAGAAATAGAAGAAGCGGCAGATCGATTTGGTCGTGCCTGCAAACGGGTTATCAAAGGAGATATTCCTGACTAGAAACTTCGCATGCTCTAGTCGTCGGTTCCACCATTGCAAACCATGTTCCTGCCCCCTGACTTGGCCTCGTACAAGGCTCTGTCGGCACCTGCAATAAGCTCTTTTTTAGCCGTGCGACTCTCAGGTATCTGGGTGATTCGGCCAACACTTACCGTAACGCTTATCGTATGCCCCTCGACCACGACTTTCAGATCTTCAATTTCAGCTCTCACTCTCTCGGCTAGTTTGGCGGCAGTGGCAGATCCGATATATGGCAGGATGACGATAAACTCTTCACCGCCAAATCTTGCAACCACATCAGAAGTCCTGTTGAACAACTGGTCAATACAACCAGCCACCCGTGCCAGGCATTCATCTCCCGCGAGATGTCCGTAGGTATCATTAACGATCTTGAAATTGTCTATATCAAGTAAAAACAGAGTCAGCGGATATTTCTGGCGATCTGCTCTCCGCCATTCCCTGTCAAAAACCTGATCGAAGTAGTGTCGATTGCGAATCCCCGTTACGGCGTCAATCGTCGTCAGATCTTTTAGAATGATATGAGCTTCAGATAGTTTTGAGAGTGCATTCCTGAGCTCGGCTGTCCGCTCCTCCACCTCAGTTTCAAGCTTCTTCTGTAACTGCACCTGTTCGTCCAGGAGATTGCGATTTTCAAGCGCAACACTCGCGTGAGATGAGAGCGCCTCTATCAGGGTATTGGCATCAGGTGGGAATGCTATCACGTTGCCATTTTCGTCTTTTGCATTGAGTAACTGCAGGACACCTGTTGCATCGCCCGAGAACGATTTCATGGGTACCGTCAGGAAGGATTGAGAGCGATACCCGGTTAATTCATCAAACCGCCTGGCACCTGCTGAATCAATATCCGTTTCCTCGTAGATATCGTCGATAACCACTGTTTCAATCTTATTTGCAGCTTTCGCAGCAATATTGCTCATGTTCATTTCCCCGTCAGGCTGTCGGAGAGGAATTTCAGGCAGGGTAATCGGTTCACCTGAGTGTCCGCCCTGTGCAATATTGAGCGTGTCATTCAATACAATTGCAAATGCCAGGGTCTGGCTCTCAGTGATCAGATAAAGCGTACCAGCATCGGCGTTCACAATGGTTTTCGCTTCAATAAGTATTTTCTCAAGCAGGCTGTCGAGATCCTTCTCGGCACTCAGGGCCAGCCCGATTTCAATTAATCGACGATATGCTCCCGCATCAGTCTTCACATTTGATACTCGACTATCCTCTCAAGGCATACTGCTTACACTTCTATACCGATTGTACGTCTCAAGTCCGCTTAAACAAAATTATAACTAAACTCTGTATCGTGATGATTGTATTGAATTTAATCATAGTTGATGATTGCTATGCTAACTACATACTTAATACATCAACCTCAAGTAATCAATCAATTCCAGCACAAACGTCCTGATTTAGCTGATACAAGGGAGTTCTGGCCGGTTTCGGTCCACTTTACCACTATTCCAGACATCAATTTGCATTGGGTTATCTCCCTTTGCTGCATATATCATGCAACATCGGACTGATGAATCGCCAGATCAGGCGCAACTACAACTGCTGGTAACGGTCCTGGTATGAAAGATAGGTTTGATATCTGTGATCACAACGATCCAGTAAGCTGAGACGGTCGAGATAGGTACCACATTCCCGCTGCCAATCTTCCTTGTTCAAATCCTCTCTTTCCGCGAGTTCAAGGCAGACACTGGCGGCATTTAACAATACACCCGCACTGGCACCTGACTTGGAAGCTGCTTCTCGAAATTTAATATGAGCATCCATAATCTGACCTACCTGATAAAGTGCCATTGCCTCGTTGTTGAGGTTTTCGCTATATAGACGCTTTTTACCATCCTTGACCCTGCGCAGCAGCCTGTTAGCCAACTCAGGATTGTCCGATGTTTTCTGCAATTCATGAATATACGCCTGGCAGTCTTCTATTCTGCCGACGAGACTCAATCCACTGATATATTCCTCAGACAGCTTTAGTCTGACCCGCTGTTCGAAGTTTTGATAAATTCGATTCGCACTTTCAATCATTGCATCAGCTTCAGCAGTCTTGCCTCGATTGAAGTTAATGAGAGCCTCAAGCATATTAGCCCTGAAATTCACTTCTGTATTGTTGTCAAATTCCTTTCTCAACCGTCCAAGAAATAGCTTGGCATCACGGTAAGCCTCATTGCATATCGACGAACCACTCTGGTCAATTTTAACCAGGAGAGATCTTACGTACTGAAGGTATATATCCGGACTGTGATAGCAGGAATTACCGGCTAGCGTGATGGATTTACGGTATGCTTTTTCCGCAATGAGATAACTATGATTAGATAGCGCAGTCCTGGCCAACTCCATTTGGCGTAGTACTGCTTTTGGTGACCTCGCAATCGCACTCTCAAGCGTATCCTGAGCGTCCCTCGATAAATTCTGGGCTTTCTGAATCCGGGCAAGCCAGTCATAACTCTCAACCACATTGGGTTGTTCGAGAATCAGTTCCTGAAACAGGGTTGTTGCGACGTCAAATTCCTTTAGAAAGTATAAGGATTTTCCGAGGCCGATTTTAGCCCAGGGTACATCCCTGTCTGAGAGAACCTTCTCGAAAAGGTTTTGTGCATCCGCGTATTGCTTCAGTTCCATCAGACATTCGCCTTTTATACGCAATGCCCGCATGGGAAGTTCATCCTGATCCTCGATTTTCTGATCGCATAGCGAGATGGTCTCGGTGTAATTTTGCCGCTCGAACTGGCTCTCAATCAGTTTGTATTCGATCTTCGTTTCAAGGGCCCTTCCCAGGCGTGCCATGAGTGCCTTTGCGGTAAATGGTTTGGAAAGATAGCTGTCGGGTTGATACTCAAGCGCTCCCATGACCATTTCAACGCTTGTTTCTGCCGTGATCATGATGAATATTGTTGAATAACTGAGAAATTTGCTGTATCTCGCCTCCTCAAGCACCTGTTGACCGTCTTTGCCCTTGCCGAGATTGTAGTCACACAGCACGATATCGTAGCGACGCGCACTCAGAGAGTCGATTGCTTCCTGCCCCGAGGAAACCATATCGAGCTTCTCCACACCCGCTTCGGACATCATTGCCCGGAGCACACCTCTTGCCTCCGCACTGTCCTCTACGATGAGGACCCTGGACTTCTTATAGCGAGCGAGTAACTCAGCGCGCTTTGCCAGGGCAATCTGCATTTCAGTTTTTTTTTCTGTCACCATTCCCTAAGCATAGATGACTTCACCCAAAAGGCTCGAAAGCCCTCATATTAACGGTCCAGGAAAATCAGGCTGACCTCGGGAACATAGGTGATTATCAGAAGTGCGACAAATAGAACGAGCATGAAAGGGATGGTTGCCCGATAGAGTTCCGTAATCGACTTCTTGAAACGATAGCTGGCGATGAAAAGATTCATCCCAATGGGTGGCGTAAAATAACCAATCTGCATATTCGCCAGAAATATGATCCCCAGATGAACAGGATCGATCCCAAAGCCCATCGCAACGGGCACTATCAAAGGAATCATGATCATAGTCGCGGAAAATATGTCGAGAACCGCACCCAGCACGAGAAGCACGAGGTTGAGGATGATCAGAAAGGTGAATTTGCCGCCTACGTAAACCTGAATCCATTCGAACAGTCGCTGGGGGACTTCTGCATCAACCAGGTAGTTGTTGAATGCCAAAGAAACACCGAGAATCAATAAGATACCGCCAACCATTACCATCGATTCTCGAATAACTCTGGGTAGCTCCGAATACTTGACCTCCCGATGGATCACAACCTCGACGAACACCACGTAAAAAGCTGTCACCGCGGCTGCTTCCGAGACCGCAATAATGCCTGAATAGATTCCTCCCAGGATGATAAACGGCATCGGTATTTCCCATTTCGCCTCACCAACCGCTTTTATGGCATCTTCACGTGTGTATTTGCCGGTTTTAAGCGGCTGTCCCTGATTGCTCCAAATGCTATAACCAGTTAGCAGGAGGATCATGAGAAATGCCGGGAGTATCCCGGCTATAAACAATTCCTGGATAGTAAAGGGATTGGGTAGATTCATCTGCTGCACAATCACGCCATAAAGAATCAGCGGAAGTGACGGTGCCAGCAACAATCCCAGGCTACCGGATGTAGTTACCAGCCCCAGACTGAACTTATCCGGATAACCGGCTTCAACCAACGCCGGATAAAGTAGAGCGCCCAGCGCAACTATCGTGACGCCCGATGCTCCAGTAAATGCGGTAAAAAACGCGCAGGTGATGAAGGCGACAACCGACAATCCCCCAGGAAGCCAGCCCAGAAAGATCTGCGTCAGCTTAACTAATCTGGATGACAGGTTGCTCTCGGCCAGCACATAGCCAGCAAATGTAAATAACGGCAACGCCAGCAACAGCGGACTTTCCACCAGGCGGTATATTTCAATGGTTAGAACCGTCAGGGGAATCTCTGCGCTGTAAAAACCAAGAATCGCTGCGGCAAGAATGATGACAAATAATGGTGTACCCAGGAGCGCCATTACCGCAATCAGAGACGAGAACACGGTACCCATCTAGCGTTCGTGCTCCGATTGTTCCGGCTTTTTGCCTGAAATGCCATTGGCGAAGAACCGTAATGACATGACTAAAAAACCGATCGGGATAATTGACTGGCAGATCCACGTAGGCACTTTCGCAAATGCAATGGTCTTATCCACATACTCATATTGAACAAATTCAAATGAATAGTAGGCGACCACAAAACAAATACAGGCGGAAAAAAGATCCGTAAGCAGGCCTATCACCCTTACGGGGCCCTCCTCCAGATATCTCGAGAGAATGTTGATGCTGATATGGTTTGACTCTCTTGTCGCAACCATTGCCCCCAACATCGCGATCCACAGTACCAGAATTCGCAGAAAGGACTCGGCCCAGAACAAACCATCATCGAAGAAATTACGCAGGCAAATCTGGATAACCGCTATGACCAGCATGGAGATCAATGCCGATACAAGCAGCATATCCTCAATTTTATGGATGATTTGTTGAGATCTCCCTAGAAATGAACTCAACAGGTTGCCTCCAACCTTCTGGTCAATTGGCGGGTGCAGTCATTCATATCCCGCTTGTCAGATTCCGTCGGACAGTGCCGGTAGTCAGTCAATCTGATATAGACGTGACTCACTCCCCGGACTTTTCCGAACCATCGGACCTGACTGCCCTGAGGTGCTCCATAAAAATATCCACACTCTCCTGCGTGAGTTCTCCTGTATCAACCAATTCGTCAACGGATTTATCCGCAGTGTTACGCCAGGAATTCAACTCGCCGTATTCCGGTTGCACTTCCTTCAGACCCTGGGTGATGAGTGCAGAATACGCTTCTTTGTTCGCAATGCGATTGTCTGAGTCTATTTCACTGAAGACTCCGTCCATCACTTCTCTGACCACCTTCTGGTCTTCAGCGGAAATAGTGTCGAACGCCTTCTTATCCATAGACATCATTGAATAGATATACATGAGGGGCAAATCAGTTACGTATTCAACGTGATTGTGCCACTGAAGTGCCAGAGCGGCGATTGGTGGGATGACAACCGTTTCAATCAAACCGGTCTGCAACCCGGCGAGTACATCGATAATGGACAATGGGATTGGGCTGATTCCGTAAGACTGAATCTGCTTGGCAGCAATAGGATCACCGTCCGGTACCCAGACTTTTGAATTTCTGAATTCGTCGATTCCCTGAATCGGTTTCTTTGCCAACAGATAGGCAAATCCAACCTCAAACAGAGAGAAACTTACCACGCCGCTGTCATTCAGACCCTTGATGATTCTGTCGTCCATTCGTTCACGAACATAGTCCACTTCAGCCTGATTCCTGAACTGCAGCGGCAAATTATAAACCTGAAGATCCGGGTAGAATCTTGTCAGCGAACTGGCCATCAATACACCGCCATGCAACTGACCAATCCGCATTTTTCGCAGCACAGTATAGTCATCACCCTGCACGCCACCCGGATAGATCTTGAATTTGACCCTGTTCTCAGTGCGATTGGCGATATCTTTGGTAGCCGCTCGCAACTTCTTCATCCAACCGAGACCATCGGGTGAATTTGTGGCAATTTTGTAGGTCTTCGCTGTTACCGGAAAGGATGTGAGTAGAATGACAATACACATCAATGCAAGATTCAAAACTCCAATTCTCATTGCCAATAGTCCTTCTATAACGCTTTAAAAATAGTCATCTGATTCAATGAGCAGTTCTCTTGCCCGTCTTTGCGCAACAACATTAATGAGGGTCATGCCATCTACCACCGGGTCTGCAGAAATGACCTCGTTGAGCAATCGGTCATGCAGCACTTTATCGAATACCAATTTCGCATACTGTTCTGCGTAGACGACCTTAGCCATCAGGAACTTGCCGTCAGATATCCTGATGACTGCTTCAAAATGATTCTTGCCCTTCTCAGGTTGACCGCCCATTGAAGCCGGTAAAATGGTTTCCAGTCCACCCATATACATGTGAGGACCGCCATCGGAATAAGTTTCGTTCAACAGTATGACCCTCTGCAGGAGGTATTTCACTTTCCCCAGTTGTGCGATAGCGTTCCAGTCATCACTGTTGGTCTGTATCCAGCTTGCCCAGGCCACACCAACCGCATAGGCAACCTCAGTGTCGCGAAGAGATAATCTATCAACAATCTGCTTGTAGACCTCGAATTCAAGGTCCCGGAAATCACATAACTCTTTCTGTGTGACACAAGCTGCCCTTAACGCATAATTCAGGCTCTTCTCCGAGAGTAACGCACTGCGTTCGCCCGTGGTAAAAGCGCCAAACGCACCGTTCAGGTTAGAAGCGGCCAGCAACAGGCCAGGATTATCCGGGCTGCTTCGAAGAAAACTGTCGATCATCAGCAGATAGGCGGGAATACCTTCTCTCACAGTATCTACATCTTCACTATTTAATATCGTGTCTGCGAGATCATCAGCCAAACCAGACGTTACGGATGAAATCATGCTGGCACAGCTACCCAGCAATAACAGAATTGGAACCACAACCAACCTAAGATTTGACATATTTAATACGCTTTCCGGGGTTGCGCATTGTAACTTACTATTTCCTCCCTCGTCAGGGTGATCGATCAGTTTGACTGCCCAAAAAAAGGATTTGAGCGACGTTCAAACTCGAGCGAAGTAGAAGGACCATGCCCGGTAACAACCAATGCATCTCCCTCCAGACAAAAAAGTCGATCTACAATCGAACACTCAATATCTCTGAAACTTCCGCCTTGTAAATCTGTTCTGCCAATACCCAGTTGAAATAGCGTATCTCCGGCAACGAGTAGATCGTGATCCTCGAACCAAAAGCTCATGGAACCTGGTGTATGTCCCGGTGTATGTAGTGCAATACCACTACAACACGACAGGGCAGCTTCGTCCTTAAGCCAGATATCGGGGCCGGGTGTTTTTGTATAGGGTATTCCGAACATGGAGCACTGTTGTTCCAGGCTATCCCAGAGAAACTTATCACCTTTATGCAGATACAGATTCGCACCGGTACGTTTTTTTATCTCCCCGGAAGCGAGTATGTGATCCAGATGTGCATGGGTATGCACGATCGATTCTATCGTCAAACCCATTTTCTGCACGGTTTCCATAATCCGGTCTGCATCACCGCCCGGATCAAAGACGATTCCCCTGCCCGTGTCGGGATCACCAAGGATAGTACAGTTGCATTGAAGGGGACCTGCAGCAAATGATTCGAAGAGAACATTGCCGCGAATTTCTGGTTTTGGCGCTGAGTTCATCTATGGTTCCTGATTGTCGATACCGGTATGTTACACTCTTCTCTTTATTCAGGCTGTGATAAAAGACCCGGAATGGTAAAGCGTTTTCTGTACCGCTTAATTGCGATTCTGTTGATCGTCTTCATGTCCCTCAGTTCCACTGTCTTTTTTCCAGTCGCTCTGATCATCTGGCTCGTAACGGTTACCTTCGATAAGAACCTCAGGTTATTGCACAAGTTCACCTGTTTCTGGGCCAGCCTGTACATATGGCTGTTTCCGCCCTGGGCAGTGAGCGTAACTGGGCGGTCTCACGTTGATCCAGAGCAGACCTATATCATTGTTTCGAATCACCAGTCAGCAGTTGATATCCTGGTGGCATTTACTCTGTTCATCCATTTCAAGTGGGTATCAAAAGCCGAGATGTTCAACATTCCCCTCATTGGCTGGAATATGTACCTGAACAGATACATCCGACTGAAGAGGGGCAAAAACAACAGCATCCGCAGCATGTACCGGGCCTGTGAAAAACACCTGAAAAGAGGCAGTTCAGTATACCTCTTCCCGGAGGGCACACGCTCGTCGACAGGAAGGTTGCGTCCCTTCAAGGAAGGTGCCTTTGTTCTTGCAAAACGCCTGAACATCCCCGTATTACCTATTGTGATCAACGGCTCTAAAAATGCAGTGCCCAAGAACAGTATAAACTTTCACGGTAGATCGGATGTAAAGGTAGAAATCCTACCACCCGTAAATCCGGAGGAAGATATATCAGTCAAGGAATTGACCGAAAATGTGCGGGAGATGATTCGAAGTCGGGTACAGGAAGAACTGAGCACCGTAGCAGATGAAGCACTTGCAAACTCAGGATTGACAGGGAACCAGAATTAAACCGACAGGAAGCTGAGTTTTATAATCCGCCATTGCCATCATCCAGCTATGCCATCTGCGAGCTATGCCATCTGCGAGCTATGCCATCTGCGAGCTATGCCATTTGCGAGCTATGCCTTCACCCATCCCCGGCACACGGGAAAACGATCACAAACCCAGACAGGTCTGGCTGCATTCTTTCCCTTTTGAGCCTTTCCCTTACGCATCGGTTTGCCACATTTAGGGCAGGTATTCGTCGACCTGGTGCCACTTTTTATAACCGACAGTTTCGCATGAATCTGCTGTGATGAGAGTTGTTCCGTCTTTGGAACGATAACCAGCGGCTTGCCGATATCTGAGAATATCTCCCTCAGAAAATCCAACCCGGTGCCAGCATTATAAGGTTCTTCAAATTCCACACCGCCGACTATGGTCCGAAACGCACGATCACAGATTAGGAATGAGATCCGCTGACCATGAAGATCATCCCCCTCTCTATCCTTAATGAACTCGTGGAGGGGAATATTCGTTAATATTCTATGACTTACGCCATATTCTTTATGTATATTATTGAAAAGGTCACGATGTGAATCCATCAGAATCGAGTCAAGAAGCCTGTACTTCTCGGGAACCGGTGCTTCCAATTCATGCTCATGAGCCAGGGGCTTAAGTTCAGCATTTTCACGCATGAACGTCTCCGCCTTTGTCAGGATCGGATCCTCCTGTACGGCTTCTTCCTTCAATTCAATCGAATCGAGAATCGACATATCAGAATCCAGGAACGCTTCCACCTCCATGGCGCGAAGGCGTCTTAGATACCATATGAAGGCTGCCAGAAGACAACCGAATAAGAAAAATCCTTCCATTTACCGACCGATGACTCCTCATCACCTGAATTGTAGCAAATCAGATCCGCAGCCCAATAATCACCGCCCGGCATACTTGCTGCTAATTTGATTTCTGTCGATTAACAGATCCTGCAACGGGATGGCGGAATATAATCCGGAGGTCCGGCGAGCAAACGGCGTGCCCGGGCAAGTGACTGATTCAATAGCCTGAGATATTTTCCAGGCTCTGACCGTTACCTAAATATGGCTTTTTCTGAACTGGAACTAACCAGGCCCCGTCACTTTCAAGTACCATAAGAAATCTTCGTGAAGGAGCCGACAGTATGCGACTGGAAAATAAAGTTGCCATTATTACAGGTGCAGGCCAGACAGCCGGACAAACAATCGGTAATGGTCGAGCCACTGCCATGCTATTCGCAAAAGAAGGTGCAAAGGTATTTCTTACTGATCTCAACCTTGCATCGGCAGAGGAAACTGCGTCGATGATCGAAGCGGAAGGCGGTGAGGCCGTGGCAATGGAAATGAACGTCGCCAGAGAAGGTGACTGTGAGGATATGGTCCGCAAATGCACGGAAGCCTTTGGTCGCATTGATATCCTGCACAATAATGTCGGCATCGGATTTCAGGATGGCGGCATTACCAGGCTGAAACTGGAAAACTGGCAACGGATCATGGATGTCAATCTCACAAGTATGTTTCTGACCTGCAAACATGTCGTACCGGTGATGCGTGATCAGGAGAGCGGCTCCATTGTCAACATTTCATCCGTGGCAGCCATTGCTTCAACCGGCATGCTCGCTTACAAAACATCAAAAGCCGGAATTCTGGCTCTGACTGAGAACGTTGCCATGGCTAATGCCAAATATGGTGTCAGGGCAAACTGCATTATGCCAGGGCTGATGAATACACCCATGGCGATTGAAGGATATAGTGCCGCACAGGGTCGATCTCGTGAGGAAGTCATTGAAGCAAGGGACAGCAGAGTACCCCTGCGTCAGAAGATGGGGACAGGCTGGGACGTAGCTTATGCAGCACTTTTCCTTGCAAGCGACGAGGCAAATTTCATTACGGGCGTAACACTGCCTGTTGATGGTGGTCAAAGTATCAGGATAGGCTAGGTCTGGATCAGACCAGTTTCATTGAGATTTAATACCCGGGAGTACAGATGTGAACGAAGTAATCCAGATTGAAAAAGCAGACCATGTAGCGGTCGTAAAGCTGAATCGTCCGGAGAGCCTGAATGCGCTATCCAGAGAACTAAGACAGGCAATCACCGATACGTTTACCGATCTGAGAAATGATGACGAGACTCGTGTCATTATACTTACGGGCAATGGTCGGGCATTCTGCGCCGGACTCGACCTGAAAGAACTTGGAAGGCATGGTCTCGACTCAGGACATAACAAAAAAGGCGATCTACATAACGCAATCCGCTCGGTGGGGAAACCCATTATTGGAGCAATCAACGGTCATGCCATCACCGGTGGATTTGAAATCGCACTGATGTGCGACATCCTCATTGGTTCGACGAATGCAAGGTTCGCAGACACTCATGTGAGAATGGGGGTTGTTCCCGGCTGGGGGTTATCCCAGCGTTTGGCCGGGCTGATTGGTTCTTCCAGAGCCAAGGAGTTGAGTTTTTCCGGCAATTACCTCGATGCGTCTGATGCGGAACGCTGGGGACTTATCAATCGGGTAGTCAGCCCTGATGAACTGCTTTCACACTGCTTATCCCTGGCCCGAGATATCTGTAGTGTTAATGCAAATACACTCAAAGCCGTACACGAACTGATCGATTTCGGCTGCGAACATAGTCTCGCAGAAGGTCTTCAGGAAGAAAAACGGGTAAACGCCGGGCAGGATGGCGACCTCACACCACAAACCCTGGATAAAAGACGGGAAACTGTGATGAAAAGAGGACGCGGGCAAAACAGATGAATGAAAAAAGCCCCGCATTGCGAGGCTTTTATTAAGTTATTTGCTGTCTGTAGCTCTTTATTGAACCTGCTATCCCTGAAACAGGGCTTCAAGAGCCTCGATCAGGTTGCGGCGATGGAGACATTATAAACGCCAGCTTCCCGGGCTGCGTCCATCACATGAATCATAACCTCGGTTGTACTTTCGGGATGGGGTTGTACCACAACCGGCGCTTCAGGAGTTTCTGCGTGCAATCTCTCTATATTGGCCCTTACCGCCCGGAAATCGATATCCCTGTTTCGAATTCTAATCCTGTCCCTGCTGGTAATCTGAACAACAATACTCTTCTTATCGGCATCCTTGATGTTCTGATTTTCATCAGGGCTGTTCACGTCAATTCCAATCTCTTTGACGAAGGTAGCTGTGACAATAAAGAAGATCAGCATAATAAACACCACATCCAACATGGGTGTTAAATCTACTTCGTCCTCCTGTTTGGAGCCCGAGATCTGGGATCGCTTACGCACTACTTGTTACTCCTGCACAGATTATTATTTTTCAACAAACAGCTAGGATACAGCGACCGGCGTTCAAATTAAAGCTCTGATCGAAACCTTACCGTTTTACGGCCGGAAATTACCGTGGGATATGACGTTGCAATAGCAATCTTTATTGATTTACAACCTTGCTGACCGTGGTGTAGTGCAGGCCAAGGAAGTCACCAATTTCCATCAATGTGTAGGAGTGATCGATATGCGCCTTGCAAATCAATTCATTTCGCTCGCTTCTGGATTTGTTCTGCACATTTTTAAACAGAACAGGCAGGCTTCGCCTTCGTTTGATCTGCTTGGGACCACGTTTGGCTAGTTTCTCACCATTTAAAATCGGCTGCATCTCTTTGATGAACTGAGGTGAACCCAATAAAACCTGGCTATTGCGATTCAATAAAGGCGAAGGTTCTTTGATCCCTGCCTTAACAAATTCACGATACTTCTTCTGGTTGTCTTTCAGGCGCTTTCCGAAACAAGTCAGCACCGAATCGGTATGCAGAAATTCCGGCTTCCTGATTACGCCACACATGGCCCGATGGCTACTCCATCGATAAGTCTGTGCCGAACTCGATGCATTAACGCGCACTGGATTCAGTACAACATGACGGCAAAGTGGTAGCAGGTAAGTTTCGGTTTCGAACAGGACGCTCTTGAATCTACCTTGAAATAAAGGACCTTCCTGTTCATGACGTCGATTAAAATGTTGGGTATAGACGCCGTTAAGCTGGCGCATCCCCTTAGATAAGTTGGCTTGAGGACATTCAACTACCAGATGGTAGTGACTATCCATCATCACGTAGGTATGTATCAGCCAGTTGAATCTCGAAACCACACCTTCGAGCACATTGATAAATACAGCTCTATCTTCTTCGTCGGAAAATACCACTCGACCTTTAATTCCTTTACTCGTCACATAATAGTGCGCGCCTGGAAACTCAATTCGAACTGGTCTCGACATATTCGCCCTGCTTTTATTCTAAAATGCCATTTTTTTTATCTTCTTTCCGAACCCAAAAGCGACCGCTCGCAAAAATAGTAAAGAATTCGAATCAGTCTTGAAAATGAGCCAAAGGGAGAGGAATAGTACATTGGGCTTTTCATCGCCTCAAGTAAAATTGTATAAATGGTCAAACAATTTTTGCAGATTGTGATCCAGACAACCTCTCTGACTGAATACTCTTAAACATGTTGCACGCAAAACAATCCGGAATGCCCTCGGAGAATATTTCAGGAAGACAGCACAGATCCTATCCGGTAACTCTGACTCAATATTCTGCGCTAGTCCTTGACGTGATGTGGTGACAATTAGTAAGTTGACCCGGCAATTTAACAGCAGTATTCAAATCAGGTAACGGGAGATAAATAATGGCGGTTGACAAATTCCCGATCGAGGCAGGACACATTATGATGTTCGCCAGATCAATTGGTGACGCTAACGAAATCTACTACGACGAAGACTATGCCGGTTCGACAGAGCCTGGCTGCACTATCGCCCCCCCGACTTTTGTTCAGGCAAGTGCGCAGTTTGATCCAAACTATTTTCTCAGGCCAAAAATAGGTGAAGAGTGGTTTGGTTCAGCGAAGGGACCAACCGGTATCACAAAACGTGAAGGCGGTGGTGGTGGCGGCGGTGGCGGCGGTGGACTCCACGCCGAACAGCACTATGTATACCACAGGCAGGTAAAGGTTGGTGATGTGCTTTCAGCCACCACCAAACCAGGTAAGTCCTGGGATAAAGAAGGTCGCCGAGGCGGAAAACTAAAATTCAGCGAATCGGTAACCGAATATCGTGATCAATCTGGTGAATTGGTTGTCACGGCCACCAGTGTGGGTGTTCAGACTGAGAAACCAGCTACTTCATAAGGAGCATTAAAATGGCATTAAAAGCAAGCGAACTGAAAGTTGGAGATACTTATGAAGAAGAAGTATGCAACAACCTATCCAGAACCCAGATAGTACAATACGCAGGTACTTCAGGTGACTACAATCCACTACACAGTGATGAAATATTCACCACCCAGATAGCCGGTTACCCCTCAGTATTTGCTCACGGCATGTTGTCGATGGGTATGACAGGTAAAATGCTCACCAACTATGTAGGTGATGGCAGGTTGAAAAGCTACGGGGTCAGATTTACTTCCCAGGTGTTTCCAGGGGCAACGCTAACTGCGACTGCTACCATAACGGACATTCGTGAAGAAGATGGAGAGAAAATTGCTGATATCGCGGTTTCAACGAAAGACGAGGGAGGGACAGAAGTCGTCAAAGGTCAGGCGAGTGCCCGACTGGACTAACCTCTTGTAGAACGCCTCTGAGGAGTGCATCAATGCACTCCTCACTTGTCGATAGTGTGGCAGGGTAGAACTGATCACCTATTCAGCGATTCGACAGTATCTAAACCTGACCCCCTGATCGATTCTAACGGATTGGTGATAGACGAAGCTCTGTGCCGCTAGAATAGTTAATCTGCCTGCAAGCCATCTATCGCCTGTAGCACTATGTCTTCAGTCAATAGTTGTGGCAGTATCTTCAGTTCAGAACCCGGTCCACCATACAACAAATACAATGGAACACCGCTACGCCCATGGGCTGCCAGTTTAC
>CAZJRI010000001.1:0-12083 GCA_964548025.1 uncultured Pseudomonadales bacterium | reverse complement strand
GACTGGGTCTTCATTCGTCCAATCCCCTTTTAGATAGCTGATGTCATTTGTTTTAAAAGTTTGATTCATGACAGCACTATTCAAGGCAACCGCTTCATTCACCTTGCATGTAATACACCATGCTGCAGTGAAATTCACGAATACGGGACCCTCTTCCCGAAGTTCAGCAAGTCGACTGTCTGAATAATTCTCATAAGGAGGCCCTACATACCCGTTGGCCACAGCATCCTCGGACGAATCCACATCAGCACTAGCCGAAACCGGTTGCAAGAGGTTTGGCAGATAGATCGCTGAAATAATCAGACCAACAACGATAGCCTGGGTAACCAGACGGGCCCCTGTACGAGTCGATAGATTCTTCAGCAACCAGATTGCAAAAACGATTGCCAGCGCACCAGCACCAACTGACAGAACACCATATGATCCCGTTTGTACACTAAGCACCCATACCAGCCAGAGCGCTGAACCATACATTGGAAAAGCCAGCAATTCTTTCGCAGATTCCATCCACGGACCTGGTCTGGGAAGACGATTCAATAATCCAGGCGAATAACATAACAGCAGATAAGGTGTTGCCATGCCAAAGCCGAGACTGGCAAAAATGATCAATGCACTTAAATTACTTTGTGTCAGCGCAAAGCCAATAGCCGACGCCATAAACGGCGCAGTACACGGAGCCGCCACCACGGTAGCCAGGACACCGGTGAAGAATGATCCACCGTAACCACCCTGTTCGGTCATATCCTGACCGATATTCATCAAGCGGTTGCCAATGGCAAAGTACCCCGACAAATTCAACCCGATTAAGAGGAACAGATAGGTTAGAAGGGCCACCACCAGCGGGGATTGCAATTGAAAACCCCAGCCAATTTCAGCGCCGCTTTCTCTTAACCCGATCAGCACCGCTGCAATCGCAGTAAAACTGAGTACGACCCCGGTCAGATACACCAACCCGTGGGTTCGCAGGTGATCTGTTTCCTGCATAAGTGACAGGATTTTGATCGACAAAACAGGAAATACACAGGGCATCAGATTAAGGATCAGACCGCCGATAAATGCGAACAACACAGCAAGCCATACAGACATGTCGCCATTGGCAGGTACCTCACCTGTCGAAGCCGGGCGTATTTCAAACGCAGTTACGAGCTGTTCGCCGGAATTCTCCTCAATAATGACAATTCCATCGAAATTTGAGGTTGGCTGGTAGTCGTAGCCAACTTTTGATTCAAGTTCAAAACCAGCTTTGACCAATCCGAATTCCTGCTCTGTCGGATTGTCCATCACACCTTCGTTGTATGGGAAGTAGCTGACGGATTCAATTCGATCCGATTGAAGCCCTGCCATCTGCACAGCCAGGGTCAGCGTCTCTTCATCTACATGAAATGACGACGGGACTTCCATCACTCTCGGTATTTTCCTGCTGGCGGTGTCAATCAACTGCACCACATCCTGATCATACTCAACCCCACCCACGGGCAGTGCAAGCGTCAACTCAGCATCCTCTGGTATACAGATATCCTCACAAACCAGCCATTCACCTTTAGCCTGAAGAATTACCTGGCTCTCACCGATCTCCGCAGGAACCCGGATTTTTACCGGGAACAAAACCTCACCCTCGTATCCAAAATTCATGAGAGGTCCATATGGGATTCGCTCCGGATAGGGCCATTGCATTGGTTCCGCGGTAAATCCTTCCGGTAGTTTCCACGTTAGCTCCGTCGGCGCGCCGGAATCACCCGGATTTCGCCAGTAGGTATGCCAGCCGGGTCTGATATCCTGCCTCAGAAGAACCTGGAAATCCCTGCCCGCTTCGACGCTTGTGACTTCAGAGATTAATTCTGCTTCGACGTTGCCTGAATTTACTGATACCCCTGAGACAGGCGCAATCACCAGTGTCAGCAAGAATGGCAGCAATCTGTATAAGTACTTCATAGAATCTAATTACACCTGATCCAAAATGATCATAGTCCAGACAATAGACCGTAATTATCGCAAATAATTACAACTAATATCCCACTGGCTTTCAAATGCCTCTTAATACATCTTAAAGGCAGCAAATCCACCTTGGGCTATCCTTACAAGTATGTTTTACAAGACAAGCCAAAGGGGTAGTAACTCCAACTGATTCGAGAACTGGCTTCATATTCTCAACAACGCTATTTCTCAACAACGCTTTGTCTGACTTGCTAATCTTTTCATCCAGTGGATGTAGAACTCATGGAACCACTGAAAAAGTACCTCGTCGCCAATTTTGAACAGCTTTTTGTGCTGATTATTCTAATCAGTATCGCTGCAATCATGGCATTCGTGCCCTTTAAACTCGCGTTCCTTAATTTCTTCTTCCTGCCTGTGTTGCTGGCTGCCTACTATCTGGATTCTCGCACTTCTTTACTTAGCACCATCTTCACCGTTATCAGCGTTATCCTGGCAGCAGTTATCTATCCCGATTTATTTAAGCCCATTGATTCACCTTACTATCTTTTTTCAAATCTACTCAGTTGGGCATGCTTCCTGCTGCTGACCGCACTTATCGTTGGCTATCTGCACCGAAATCTACTCAACAGAATCAATCAGATCACCCAGGTTACGGCAGAACTAACGGGAAATAAGACCCTGCTCCGAAAGACTACCGCAGAACTGGAAGATTATGTCCACCACCTGGACGAGAAGGTCGATAAACGCACTGAAAGCCTTGAAAAAAATAACCTGGCAGTGGAGGAACACAAGCAGAAAGTGGAAGACGCCCTATTCGCCACCATGGATCCTGTGGTGGCTAAAATGCTGATCGAAAAACGGCTTCGAACTGAACATCGCCGCATCAGCGTGCAATTCTGTGACATTAAAAACTTCACCACTTACTCAGAGAGAAATCCGGCAGAGGTTGTCGTTAACAAACTGAATAAGCATCTGGAGGATATGGAGAATAACCTGCTCTGCTACAAGGGGCATATCGACAAGTATCTTGGTGATGGCATCATGACCGAATTCGGCGCTCCCAATCACTATGATCAACACGCGTTGATGGCTGTGATCTCGGCACTCAAAATTCAGGAGAGCCTGCGTGAAAATGACTCCACCTGGGAACTGCGAATCGGAATCTCGACAGGGGATGCAATTACCGGGTTGGTAGGCAGCAAGCGACAGTCTTATACCGCACTCGGGGACACGGTAAATCTAGCCTCCCGCATACAGGAGCTATGCGTGCCTGGCAGTGTCACTGTTGATGAAGCCACCGAGAAGGATACTGCTCGCTTTATTCAATATCAGCGTAAAACCAATGTTCAACCCGCATCCGCCAAAACCACGGAAAATCATCAACAATTCGCAGGTATTCTGAAAGAACTCGATCATCACGCCGCAAATGCCGAGCTCCTGATCAAAGCTGCTGATTATTACCTGCAGCTAAACGATACTTCATCAAGCCAGGTACTCTTGAAAAGGGTGCTGAGCGCCAACCCCGATCACGACGAAGCCAAATTGTTGTATGCCGAGGCTTCCCTGAAAATGGATGGGCAGGATGACATCAGTATTCGGGGGCGGAAGCAGTCAGTTCATCTTTATGAGGCCAGGGGAATCATCAATCCGCTGGACAACCGGGAGAAGATTCCAGAGTATCTTTATGACGCTTATATCAGAGTAGTAACCGAGTCACTCGTATATCCGGAAAACATCGTACTACCCGTCGAATGCATAGAAGGTTCTGTTGGCCATTCGAGGGTTGTAGGATTTCTCGCCTACGCAATTGCAGACAGCATGAACCTGCCGGACCAGGAAAAGCTCGATGTACTGGAAGCCGGATATCTGGCAGATATCGGCAAATCAATTATTCCGCATCACCTGCTCAATCGGCGGGGAACCCTAAGTGCCGAAGAATTCGAAAGTATTCACAAACATCCAAGAGAGAGCGTTAGAAAATTGAAGCAAATGGGTTACGAATCAGCCAACCTGTTTGAAATCATCCAAAACCATCATGAGAATTGTGATGGCAGTGGTTACCCCGAAGGGAAAGTCCGGGCAGATATTTCCATGGGCGCAAGGATCGTCGCAGTTGCAGAAGCTTATGATTCAATTACATCCTGGCGACCTTATCGGGAAAGCTGGGACCGACTGGCTGCAATAGATGAACTGCAACGATATACCACCAGCGGTAAGTTCGATCCAATTGCCATGGAACACTTACATCGGCTTCTGACTTCCAGTGATGACCAGGTTACGGCCACTCCCTCTCTGTCTAGGGCCTCATACCCCAGGTGATCGGCCCTTTCAATTCCTCAAGAACCGGCTCTATCCAGTCGATCCACCGACAGAGTCTTGATCTTGTATCCCTCGGATCAATCAGTTCATGAACAGCGAAACTCTCCATCATGGGAAATGGACTGCGATTGGCCATTAGTTTTTGCTCGAGCTCTTTTCTTTTCGCATCCGGATCAGGCGCCGCTGCAATTTCTCGATGGAACGCAACAGCAACTCCACCCTCAACAGGTAAAGCGCCCATCTCATAAGATGGCCAGGCCAGTTTATAATTGTTGGGGCTGAAATGTGCTGCTGATGCAACTCCAAAAGACTTGTGAACAGCAATGGTCGCCCAGGGCACAGTCGACTGTACGGCTGCAGCAACTGCGCTCATCCCGTATCGAATGGTCGCACTATTTTCTGCATCCGGCCCGATCATAAATCCCGGTTCATCCAGGAAGTTGATGACGGGAATATGAAACGTATCACACAACTCCATCATACACTTTGCTTTTTGTGAGCCCGTTGCGGTCATTGCACCGGCGAAATGTTTGCAGTCGTTGGCAATAATCCCTACTACAGCGCCAGACATTCGTGCCAGACCAGTGATCTGTCCCTGTCCATAGTAGGGCGAGATCTCAAACCAGGATTCCCTGTCTACGACATGTTGAATAAGATCCCTCATTTCAAATGGTATACGACCATCTTTCGGTACGATTGAAATCAGTTCCTCATCTGCCCTTTCCGGATCGTCTGTACAGTGTCTGCGTTCCGGTAGCTGCCAGACGTTCTGTGGCATGAAATCCAGAAACCGCCTGACCTGCCGAAGCGCATCCTCTTCAGATTCGGCGGCGTTATTACATATCCCGCTTCGCGTATGAACCTTCCACCCACCAAGCTGTTCTTTGGTCATTGATACGTTCAACGCGCGCTCAACCAGAGCCGGGCCTGCTACCAGTATCTGGGAGGTTTCCTTAACCATGACGGAAAAATGTGATGCGACCAATCGTCCTGCCGGAAATCCCGCCACTGGTCCCATGGCTGCTGATACAACCGGTACTCTGGTCATGGCCTCGGCGATGATCTTGAATCTGGGTTCAGCATATACAGGCGAGCCCACTGTCTGGGGTCTTGGTCCTCCCCCTCCTGCCACGCTGCCTCCACCACCTTCCAGCATTCGCACAAGCGGCACCTTGAACTGAACTGCCAGTTCTTCAGCGTAGACACTCTTTCTTAGCCCGGCTCCGTTCGGTGATCCGCCTTTCAGTGTAAAGTCCTCACCTCCTACAACTGTCCGACGGCCATTGATGTCACCGAAGCCCACAACATAGTTCGCAGGGGTAAAGGATGTAATCTCGCCCTCTTTGTCTTTTTCCGCAAATCCTGCGCCCTCACCATGTTCTTCGAAAGAACCACCGGATACGAGTTCATCAATCCGCTCCCTGATCGACAGGCGTCCTTTCGCATGATGAAGTTCCACGGCTTCGGGCCCACCCTGCTGCTTCGATAGCTCCCGCCTGAGTTCTATTTCTTCTGCTTCTTTGTGCCAGACCATAAAGTGATGTCCTATCTGGAAAACGGGTCTTTATAACAATTCATACCGCCAGACTACAAGGGAGCAGTTTATTCAACTTACAATTTCTCTCCTTGAACGGAACGGCTCGGTTATCAGCAGACATTGCTTAAGCGGGATGTCTCGGTCACACTAGTCGGGTCGTACTTACTATCAATTACGAGCAGTATCAATTACTAACCGCATCAATTACGAATCAGGAGTACCTTGTGGGAAGAGTATCAGACAGAGTTGCCCTGGTTACAGGTGGCGCAATGGGCATTGGTCGTGCTTGCGCGATGAGACTGTCAGAGGAAGGCGCAAGCGTCGTAGTCACCGATATCGCTGATGAAGCAGGTCAGGATACTGTCAAAGCAATTACTGACGCCGGTGGCAGGGCAATTTATATCCGCCAGGACGTGACTAGCGAGTCGGAGTGGCAGCGCCTGATACCCGAAATTATCCAACAGTTCGGAAAACTCAATATTCTTGTGAACAACGCTGGCATTGCGATCATGACACCGATAACCGAAATGACCCTGGCGGATTTCCAGAAACAAAATGCGGTAAATCTTGATGGCGTATTTCTCGGACTCAAGCATTGCATCCCGGCGATTGCAGACTCAGGTGGAGGTTCAATAATCAATTTATCATCCGTCGCCGGACTGAAGGCATCACCGGGACTCGCAGCCTATGCCATGACCAAGGGCGGCGTGAGGCTTCTGAGTAAATCCGTGGCAAAAGAATGCGCAAATTCAGCCAATAATGTCAGGGTAAATTCTATCCACCCTGGCATCATCGAGACTGCCATATGGGACAAGATGGGGTTGCCGGAAGGCGAAGAAGGACAAAATCGTACCGAGACGACCACCATAGCTGAAAATGTCGTACCTGGTGGTGTCCTGGGCAGCCCTTCTGATATTGCAAACGGTGTGTTATTTCTTGCTTCAGATGACTCAAGTTATATCACCGGCAGTGAACTGGTGGTCGATCACGGCATGTCATCGTGATGAGATTCATAAGAGAAGGATATCCCTAGCGATATCGTCATTTCCTATTAGAAATGGCGGTTTGATCGTGATACCTTCCCAATTCAACAGGAAGCTGCGATTACAGTGCGAAATACCCAGACAGAAAAGCGCACAATTCGATCCTAGTACTAAAATTATTTTTGTTTTTTGAGGTTGCTTATGCAAATAGCAGTACCCTCAGAGACGCTCGCGAATGAGAAACGCGTCGCTCTGATACCAGACTCTGTCAAGAAATTAACCCAGGCGGGCTTTGAGATTTCTGTTCAAAACGGCCTCGGGCTTCGATCCGGTTTTAAGGATTCAGATTACAGTGAAGCAGGGGCCAAGATCATAGATGATCGTTCAACCCTGATGGGAATGGGTGATATCGTACTCCGTGTTCAGAAACCGTCATTAGAAGAAATTGGCAAGTTGAAAAAGGGTGCCATTCATATCAGTTATCTCGATCCCTACAACGAATCTGAACTCGTCGATTCTCTGGCAACCCAGGGTGTGACCGCCATCAGTATGGAAATGATTCCCCGAACGACCAGAGCACAAAAAATGGATGCGTTGAGTTCCCAGGCTAACCTCGCGGGTTATGCCATGGTCCTGCTTGCTGCTTCAAAACTGGATCGAATTCTACCGATGATGATGACACCAGCAGGGACACTCAGTCCTGCAAAGGTATTTGTTATCGGAGCGGGCGTGGCTGGGTTACAAGCTATAGCAACTGCGAAAAGACTTGGTGCGCGGGTTGAAGCATTCGATACACGCCCCGTGGTCGCGGAACAGGTTCAGTCGCTGGGTGCCAAATTTGTTGAGATTGACCTGGGTGAAACCGGTCAGACAGAAGGCGGCTATGCGAAGGAACTGACAACCGAGCAATTGGAAATGCAACGTCAGGGTATGAAGGACGTCATCAGTCAATCAGATATTGTCATCACCACCGCCCAGTTGTTTGGCAGACCGGCACCCAGAATTGTTACCGGTGATATGGTCGCGGTGATGAAACGGGGTGGCGTAATCGTCGATATGGCGGTTGACTCCGGGGGCAATGTAGAGGGTTCAGTACCCGATGAGGTTGTCGATGTGAACGGTGTTTCAATCATTGGTGTCGCAAACCTTCCATCTGAAATGTCCCAGGACGCAAGCCAGATGTATTCGTCGAATCTATTCAATCTGGTGACAGAATTCTGGGACGAAGAGACGAAGACCTTTGATCTCAATCTGGAAGACGACATTCTACAAGGTTGTGTCATTACCCATGATGGCGCAATCGTAAACGAAACTATCAAAAACCTAAGAAGTTAAGCGAGGAAATCAAGTGGAAGTAGTATTTCTAACATTTATCCTGGTGCTGTCGATTTTTCTCGGCTTTGAACTCATTTCCAAAGTACCGGCAACACTACATACACCATTGATGTCAGGAGCCAATGCAATCTCCGGTATCACGCTTGCGGGTGCATTTCTTTCTGCTGGCATGCAAAACAGCGAAATGGCCACATACCTTGGTACAGCCGCCGTCACTTTCGCCACCATCAATGTCGTGGGCGGTTATCTCGTTACCGATCGAATGCTTGCCATGTTTAAGAGCAAGAAAAGAGAGGCGCAGTAAATGGATATTAATTTACTCGCGAATCTCAGTTATATCGTATCTGCGATACTGTTTATTTTCGGCCTTAAAATGCTCGGATCCCCTGCCACAGCGCGGCGAGGGAACATGCTTTCCTCAATCGGTATGCTGATTGCGGTGGTTGCCGGACTAACTGCAGAAGGCATAGTTGACTACCAGTTCATCATCGTGGGCATGATAATCGGTGCGATTATCGGCGCCTCTGCTGCCCGTCTTGTCGCCATGACGAGCATGCCGGAAATGGTTGCGCTTTTTAACGGATCCGGTGGTGCCGCCAGCCTCTTGGTAGGCTGGGGGACACTCTATACAGATAACGTAAGCACATTCACTGCCGTGACAGTCGTTCTTGCGGTTCTGATTGGCGGACTGACATTTACAGGTAGTCTGATTGCCTACGGCAAACTCAGCGAGAAGATCGGCAGCGCTGCAGTTGTATTTGCAGGACAGCGCATTTTTAACAGCCTATTGCTAATCGCTCTGATCGGGTCGGGGGTCATGTTGTGTCTGGATCCGTCGCCAACATCACAATGGCTCTGGGCGGTACTCGGTCTTTCACTTTTGCTTGGCATCATGGCAGTTATCCCAATTGGTGGAGCAGACATGCCTGTGGTGATCTCCCTGTTAAACAGCTACTCCGGCATCGCAGCCTGTGCTGCCGGATTCGCCATCAACAACAATATTCTGATCGTCGCGGGATCTCTGGTTGGTGCGAGCGGCATAATCCTGACCAATATCATGTGCAAGGCAATGAATCGCTCACTCGCAAACGTTTTGTTCAGTGGTTTCGGCGCTGTGAAACAGGGCAAGGCCATCGAGGGTGAAGTGAAACCCATTTCTACAGAAGATGCCTACTATATTCTTGAAGCTGCATCCAATGTTTGCTTTGTGCCTGGATACGGCATGGCTGTCGCCCAGGCTCAACACGTTGTTAAAGAGCTGGGCGAAATACTTGAACATAATGGTGCCGAAGTGAGTTTCGCAGTTCATCCCGTCGCCGGGAGAATGCCCGGACATATGAATGTTCTGCTTGCAGAAGCTGATGTGCCGTATGAACAATTGGTAGAAATGGATGAGATTAATCCAAGAATCGAAAATGTTGATGTTGCCATTGTGATTGGAGCTAACGATGTCGTTAATCCGTCCGCCCGGGAAGACGAAGACAGCCCTATTTACGGCATGCCAATCATCAATGTTGATCAGGCACGAACCGTGTTCGTACTCAAGCGATCAATGGCTTCTGGTTTTTCAGGCGTAGACAATCCACTCTTTTTTGGTGAGAACACACGAATGTTGTTCGGGGATGCAAAGGAATCAATATCGGGGGTGATCTCCGAGTTTGGTTCTTAGAAGAGTCAGGGTCAGGGTCAGGGTCAGGGTCAGGATGAGGTGATCAGGTTCAGGGTCGGCGCTTCTTCGACATTGTCTCCCAGACAGTTGGGAGCGCACAGTAACTTATCCGGGAGGATTCAATATGGATAAACTGGAATTCTTTTTTGACTGCTCCAGCCCATGGACCTATCTGGGCTTTGAATCTCTTCAAAAACTGCACAAGGCCATCAGTGATCTGGATCTGCAGTACAAACCTATTCTCGTCGGCGGGGTTTTCAACGAGGTCAATCAATCTGTCTATGAAAATCGTTCAAACCCGGTACCAGCAAAACAACAGTACTATGGTAAAGATCTGAAGGACTGGTCAGATTACGTTGGTATCAAAATTGGCCAACCACCTGTTTTCCCGGTTAACAGCGTAAAAGCGATGCGTGGTGCCTTTGTCGCAATCGAACAGGGTTGTTTGATTGCATACGCCCGACTGGTTTTTCAGGCTTACTGGGGAGATCTTGAGGATATATCAAATGATGAAGTGCTGGCCGGGATCGTCAGAGAAGTTGGTATGGATGAGTCTGAATACTTCAGGAAAATTGCCGATCAGCACTACAAGAATCTGTTGAAAGACAATACAAATGAACTGATCCAACGAGGTGGGTTCGGCTCCCCGACTATCTTCATCAACGAAAATGATATGTACTTCGGTAATGACAGATTTCCCCTCATCGCCTCAAAACTTGGCCTCGGTGAAGCTTTTCCCCGGTAAATTCTCTAGTCTCTGACAACCACCCGGTATTCGCCCTTCAGAAGAACAGCGTCAAGACGCTTATTCTACTTACTTTCAGGCAACCAGGTCTCCCTGCTTTGAGATGTCCTGATTAGCATGCAACAATGATATCCCGGAGGCATATCCGAATTCTTATGACAGATATCGCGATTAGAAACGCACGGGTTCTGGATGGTACGGGCAACTCACCAATAGAAGCCGACATTGCAATTGAAAACAACAGGATATCTGACGTTGGAGAGGTCGGTGCTGCACGGCATGAAATAGATGCTGGCGGCATGCACGTGGCGCCCGGTTTCATCGACACCCATTCACATGACGACGGTGCCTTTTTCAGCCACCCGGGTATGGAATTCAAGCTGGCACAGGGGGTTACAACCGTCGTGACCGGTAATTGTGGATTCAGCGCAATTCCTTCTGATCCAAGTGTCGACAGTATAAGAGCAAGCGGTGGAATTCTGGCGGGTTTAGCGGGTAATTTCCCGGACCTGGACGGCTACTTTGAGGCTGTTCTTAAGGGTAAGCCAGCTATCAACAATACAATGCTGGTTGGCCACAACACGGTTCGCACACTTGCCATGGGATATGAACAGAGGAGTCCCACTTTAAAAGAGCTGTCGCACATGAAAGACAATATCAGGCGTGCACTGGATCAGGGTGCCTGCGGATTTTCAACAGGACTCATCTACAGGCCGGGCAGATGGAGCGATACCGAAGAAGTGATAGAACTGGCCTCAATGGCAAAGCCATACGATGCTCTTTATACGACCCACATGAGGAACGAAGGTGAGAACCTGCTCGATGCTGTCGATGAGACGCTCAAAATTGGCAAAGAGAGTGAGGTGCACGTCCATATCTCTCACCATAAATCAGCGGGGAAAGCGAACTGGGGCAAGATCAGAAACAGTTTAAACAAAGTCGATTCAGCACTGTCAGAAGGTCAGCGTATCACCCTCGATGTTTATCCCTACACGGCCGGTAGCGGCCGAATGATAGAGTACTTCAACCTGGATAATATTAATCGGGATCTCGCGGAAGTAATCAGAATAGCCAGTTGCCCTGCTTTCAGGGAATATGAAGGACAGATGGCCCTCGATATTGCTGCCAACGAGCGTACTGATGTCACGAAAATAATACACAAAATACTGACAGCTCCGGAAGGTGAGAGAACTATCTGCATTCATTTCATCATCGATGAAAAAGATGTAGAAACCAATCTCGCACATGACGATATGATGATTGGGTCGGATGGCATTCCTGATCTTAGCGGCCAACCTCATCCGCGATTATTCGGCACCTTTCCCCGTGTGTTGGGTCACTACGTAAGGGAACGAGGTATTTTTTCTCTGCCGGAGGCTGTTCGGCGAATGACCTCTCTGTCTGCCCGGACTTTCGGCATAAAAGACAGAGGTCAGATTCGACCCGGGTTTTTTGCAGATCTGGTTGTATTTGATCCTGATTCTATTATCGATGCTGCTACCTACGATGATCCGAAACGTGAACCTCTCGGCATCAGCCTCGTCATGGTAAATGGTCAGG